>JBJTAU010000557.1:0-4363 GCA_046090965.1 Limisphaerales bacterium
CTCAAGGAACCCGAAGACCGCACCCGCCAGCGCGTGAAGACCGAGCTTGGCTCCCGCCCCGTGGACCAAGTCATCGCCGCGCTCGTGAAGTGGACGAAGGCGCTGAATCGGGCCGACGCCGACTTCGAGCACCACCGCCTCTAAGCACTCTGGCTTCACCAGGCCATGAACGTCGCCAACGAACCGTTACTCAACGAAATCCTCGCCTCCACCGAACCGCGCGCCCGCGCCGCCGCCGTGCGCGTCCACAGCTACTGGCGCGACCGCGTGACCAAGCCCCTCGACACGCTCGCCAAGCTGGTGAAGGACCCGCACCCGCGCGTGCGCGTCGAGGTCATCCGCTCGTTGAGCTTCTTCCCGACGAGCAAAGCCGCCGAGATCGCCTTAGAGTCCGTCGAGCTGCCGCAAGACCCGTATCTTAGATACGTCCTCGACGAGACGATGCGGACCTTGGAGCGGGCGAAGTAACGGGCGAGCGGGCCACCTCTGTCCGTCGTCCTCGGCCGGCGGAGGTCGCAAGCGACCTTTTCAGCCTCGCGCCACACCGCCGCCCCGGCCATCCTCCCGCGCGCATGTCATCGCTGCGAACGCTCCTGGTGCTGGGCCGCGTTTCCAACCTGCCCACCGTCTGGACCAACTGCCTCGCCGGCTGGTTGCTCGGCGGCGGTGGCGAGTGGGAACGCTTGGCCTGGCTGTGCCTCGGCGCGACGCTGGTTTATGTCGGCGGGATGTTTCTCAACGATGCGTTTGACGCGGACTTCGACACGCAGCACCGGCGCGAGCGGCCCATTCCCTCCGGCGCAATTTCCCGCGAGGCCACCTGGTTGTGGAGCGCAGTGCTGCTCGCCGGTGGCACGGGAATGCTCGGCTGGCTGGGACGCGAGCCCGCCATCCTCGCACTGCAACTCCTCGTCTGCGTCGTCCTCTACGACGCGTTCCACAAGAGCCTCGACTGGTCGCCGGTGCTGATGGCGTCGTGCCGCTTTTTCCTGCTGCTCACGGCGGCCTCAGCCGGCGTGCGCGGCGTGGATGGGCTGGCGATTTGGACCGCCGTGGTGTTGGGCTGTTACATCGTCGGCCTCAGTTACCTCGCGCGGCACGAGAGCGCGCCGGGCCTGCTCCGCTTCTGGCCGCTGGTGCTGCTG
Source organism: Limisphaerales bacterium (assembly GCA_046090965.1). Taxonomy (GTDB): domain Bacteria; phylum Verrucomicrobiota; class Verrucomicrobiia; order Limisphaerales; family SXTU01; genus SXTU01. The sequence goes on from JBJTAU010000557.1 coordinate 1,146, forward strand.
GCCGCGCCACTGGTGCTGGCATTCATCGTCAACGACGGCTTCTTCCGCGAGAAAGCACTGCTGGCCTCGGCCATCGTCGCGCTCTGGGCGCTGCGCTGCCTGCGCCCGACGTTCTGGCAGTCGCCACCGGCCATTGGCAAGACCGTGTCCGGCCTGCTCGCCGGCCTCTGCCTCGTGGACCTGCTGGCGGTTGCAGACCAACCGCCCCAGGTAAGCGGCTGGTTTGTCGCCTGCTTCGTGCTGGCGCTGGTCTTCCAACGCTTCGTGCCGGCGACGTGAAACGAATCCACGCTTGCCCGGCCAGCCCGGCTTCGACGACAAACCTCTCCATGCACTGCTTGATGCCACCCCTGAGCCGGAACGAGGCGGTAGCCGGTGGCGTTTCTTCTAACGCCGGAGCGCAGAAAACGCAGGGGAATCCAATGCTGGGCACGGCCGTTTGCGTTCGCCTTTGGCTGTCCTTCGCTGGTCGCTTCTCCGCGTCACTTCGCGCCCTCCGCGGCTCTGCGTTGAAGCGGAGCGTTCCGCCTTCTACTGCCTCCTTCCGGCTGGGCAAACGCATGCTCCGGTTGAAACCGGGGGTTGTGGGCTGCTTTGGAGTTTGGAGCTTGGGATTGGGAGCTTTCGCCGCCGACGCGCTGCACCCAGGCCTCGTCGCCACGGCCACGGACGGGCAGCGCACAATCAAGTTCGCGCTGCCCACGCCGAACTTCACCCTGCTGCCCGGCGAGTCCGTGCATCCGGTGCTCAAGCCCGATTTCACAGTCGAGTGGACCGGCGTGCTCAACGTGCCACGCGCCGGTCGCCACACGCTCTTCGCGGACGCGAAGGTCTTTGTGGACGGCAAGGAAATCCAAGGCCAGCCCACGGCGCTCGAAGCGGGAGCGCGGGCGCTGAGAATCGAGTTCAGCCGGAAGCCCGGTGCGACCGCGCGGCTGCAACTGCAATGGGAGTCCGAGCACTTCGCCCGCGAGCCGGTGCCCTACAGCGCGCTCGGCAACCGCGAGACGGCTTGGCCCGCCTCGGTGACGGAGCAGGTGGCGTTGAACGGGAGTTCCCTCGCGCCATTGCAGCAATTTCATCGGCTCGCGCGGCAACTCAAGTGCGGCGAGTGCCATGAACTCTCCGCCCCGCCCACGCGCGCGTTCACCGCCACCACCGAGATGCCGCCGCCGCTCACCGACGCGGGTAACAAGCTCCGCGAAAGCTGGCTCACGCAGGTGCTCGAGAACAACAAGCGCGTGCGCCCGTGGATGCAGCTTACCCCCGAGCACGGCGGCGAGGCGGCGAGGCCGCTGGTGAAATTGTTCGCACAGCAAGCAGGCGCGGAACTCGGCGAGGGCGCGACCGTTCCGCCGCCTTCGCCCGTGCAAGTGGCGGAGGGCGTCAAACTGTTCGGCAAGGGCGAGGGCGGGCTGGGCTGCATCAACTGCCACGACTTCGCGGGGCATCGTTCCGCCGGCGATCTGCGCGGGCCGGACATGTCGGAGATGCACGCGCGTGTGCGCACGGACTGGCTGCTGCGCTGGCTGCGCGAGCCGAGCCGCCTCCTGCCGGGCACGGCGATGCCGGCGTTCTTCAGCGACATAGTGCCGGATCAGGCCCACGCGAGGATGGACGCCATCGCGCGCGCGCTGGCAGCGGGGAAGTCGCTGCCGCTGCCGGAAGGCTTGCTGGACGGGCCGCAGGATTACCGGCTGCTCGTGCGCGATGAGCCGGTGGTCTTCCGCACCTTCATCGCGGACTCCAGCACGCGGAGCATCGCGGTCGGACTGCCGGGCGGGGTGAACTACGTCTTCGATGCCGAGCAATGCCGCGTGCGCTTCGCGTGGAGCGGCGCGTTCCTCGATGTCGCGCCGGTCTGGACCGGACGCGGCGGCGGGCAGGCAAAGGTGCTGGGAACGAAATTCTTCACCGCACCTACCGGCTTCCCGCTGCGCGTGGGCAACGCGGACAGCGAACCGACGGTGAAGTTCCGGGGCTACCGGCTGGTGGGGAAGTTCCCCGAGTTCGACTTCGAGGTGAGCGGCGTGCCCGTGCGCCAGCGTGTGCGGAAGGCGGGCGCTGACCGGCTGGAGTGGGAATTTGAACTGGGCGAAACGCGCGAGCCGGTGTGGGTGACCACGGGCAGCGGAATGGACGTCGTGGGTAACGCGGGCTCGGTGGAGCCGGGTCGCGTGCGGCTGACGGCGGGCACGCGGAAATTCACCGTGACGGTAAGCGCGAAGTGAGGGCACACAGATGAAGGTCGGCTGATGTCCCGACGACACGCGAAGCGACCAAGACTCCCATGAGCAACCCCTTGATTGAAGCCGCGCGCGGGTTGAGCGATGCCGTCGGGCGACTGCGGTTCAGGCCGCCGGTGGCCTACGTTTACAACCCGCTCGACTACGCGTGGGCGGCGCACGAGCTGTTCCTGCGCAAGTTCGGCGGCGGGCGTAAGCGCGTGCTGTTCCTCGGGATGAACCCGGGTCCGTTCGGCATGGCACAGACGGGCGTGCCGTTCGGTGAGGTTGCGGCGGTGCGCGACTGGATGGGCATCTACACGCTGATTGCGCCGCCGAAGCATGCGCACCCGAAGCGGCCCATCGAGGGCTTCGCGTGCCCGCGCTCGGAGGTGAGCGGACGGCGGCTGTGGGGATTGTTCTCCGCGAAGTTCGGCACGCCGGAGAGGTTCTTCGCCGACCACTTCGTGGTGAACTTCTGCCCGCTGGCCTTCATGGACGAAGGCGGGCGCAACCTCACGCCGGACAAACTCGGCGCGGCGGAGACGGCGAAGCTGTTCGCCGCGTGCGACGAGCATCTGCGGCAGGTCGTGGCCACCACGCGCGCGGAGTGGGTCATCGGCGTGGGCGACTTCGCGGAGAAGCGGGCTCGCGAAGCGTTGGGCGAAGGTGCGGTGCGCTTCGGCCGCATCCTGCATCCCAGTCCCGCGAGCCCGGCGGCGAACAAGGATTGGGCGGGCACCGTAGAGCGGCAGCTGAAGGAGTTGGGCGTGTGGTGACGGTTAAGTGATGAGTGATTAGTAATTAGTCCGATGCGCGACCGAGTGCCCGCACGCTGTGCACTTATCACTAATAGGGCTATTTACATTGTTCCCCCGACCACCGCTGGTAGTGTTTTGGCATGGTCGACTATCCTGAGAACGTCCGTGAGTTCCGCGCTTGGTTCCCGGATGAAGCCGCCTGCCGGGCCTACTTGGAGCAGGTGCGCTGGCC
>JBJTAU010000558.1:0-2511 GCA_046090965.1 Limisphaerales bacterium
ATTCCGCCGCCGACTTTGCCGCTGCTTCCAGCGCCTCCTGCACCTGCTGGCGCGCGGCGAGCGACTTCGCCCGCGGCGAGTCGGACTGCTCCGCGCCCGTGACCATCTGCGCGACGGCGGACTCGACCCGTGTCCCGCGCAGGTCCACTGCGACGAGCTTCGTCGCCACACGGTCGCCGGTCGTCAAGCCGAGCAGCAGCAAATCCCAGCGGTGCGTGAGGGGTGAATTGGTCTTGTTCGCCAGCACCAGCGGCACCTCCACCCACGGGCCCGCGTTGACTTGAAACTGCTGGGCCACCGCCGCCAGCCCGACGTCGTCACCGGCCGTGCCGCGCACAGTGATGACTTCGTCTGGCGCGACGACGAGATCATTGCGCGGCGGTTCGAGCGTGACGCGCGGCGCGAGATCCGGCTCGGCGCGGCTTTCAAACGTGGGACTACACTTGTTTGCCAGACCCGACTCGGCCGCGACGAGTCGAACTTGATACGTCGCGGCGCCGCGCACGGGAATGCGCGCGTGAACGACGTCGGGCTCGGGCGCAGTGAGCGTGACAACGTTGGTCTGGCCGTCCGCGACGATGGCGAGTTCGCCTGCGCGGACGGGTTGGTTCACGCGCATGCGGACGTCGGCCACGCTGCCTTCCAGTGCGGAAAGGTTGCCGTGTTCTTCCTCGACTTGCCGGGTCGGCAACTGCGCATACGCCGGGGGTTCGTAAGTCTTCGCGAAGGCCACGACAGCCGGTCGCGCTCGCGTGGCGATGGTAACCGGCTTGGTCGCGGCATCGCCCGCGCGGACGCGGAACACGAACGCGCCCGCGCCGACAGGCACGGTGGCGGTGAATTGCCCGGCGGGGCCCGGTGACATCACCACGCGCTCGGCTTTGCCGTCGCTGGAGAGGACTTCGAGTTCCGCGCGGCCCGGGTCCGCGCCGGCCAGCTCGACGACGACGGGCTGATGATCACCTTGCGCAAGCCAACGCGTGTCTGCGGCAGGTTCGACCACGCGGATCTTCGTGCGTGCCACGCGCTCGATGCCCGCCATGGGCACGAACGCGCGGGCAAGCTGCCGGGGAAATTCCAAGGCCGGCACGGCGAGCATCACGGCGACGGCGGCGAAGCACAGCAGCGCCGACCTCGCCCAGCCCGTCACGAGCGAGCGCGGCAGCACAGCTGCCATCCGCAAGTCCCGCACACGGCGCGCGACGCCTTCCTGCACGAGGTCGCGGAAGGCAAACGAGTCGGTCTTGCCGTCGGAACTTTTCTCCGCGAGTTCCACCGCTGCGACGAGATGGCTGCGAAGGCCGGGCCAGGCCTTCTCCATCAACCCCGCAAACTCCCGCACGCTCGGCGGCTTCGCCAGCGCGCGCCCGGCGACGAGCCAGAATGCCACCGCCGTCGCCGCATACCCGCCGAGACTCAGGAGCCAGCGCGTCCCCTCCGTCAGCACGAGGAGCCGGTCCAACCAAGCGACGGCGGTGAACGCCACCAGCAACGTGACCGCCGCGGCGCAAATTCCCCGCACCCAGACCAGGCGCGTCCACCGTTGCGCGAAGGCGCGCAACCGCTCCGCGATCAGCGGGTCAAGGGAGGGAGGCATGGTGCGAGGAAATTAGCCACAACCGCCGCTGAGAGTGAATACAGAAATGGCAGTAGGATTCCGGCCCCGACGGAACACTCACTTGGCGCGCCGCAACCAGTGCTGGGGGCCTCGTATGAGCACGCCACACACGCCGTCACGATTCCTCGGCGGTGCCGAGGCAGGACATGGTCGCAAGCAAATTGCCGCGGACACAGAGTTCAGTTGAATAGCTCCCTCGTCATCGCGTCGGCCAATAGAGATTCAGCTATGACTAAAAACGTTTTTCTCTGCTCGGTTGTATTCGCCGCCACGCTGACTGTCAAGACCGCTGCGCCAGCCGCGAGCAAACCCGCCGCCCAGCCCGCCGTGGACAAGGCGGTGAGCCTGGAAGTCTTCACCCAGCCCGCGGACCAGGCGGCCAAGCCCCTCGTGCTCCAGGGCGGAGTCGCCCGGGTGCAGTTGCTCGCGACCGCCCGGCACGCTTCGGGCGCAGAGAGTGATTACACCGGCAAAGTGACTTACACCATCAAGCCGCTGAAGGTCGTGGACGTGGACAAGTCCGGCTACCTCAGCCCGGTGGGCGACGGCACCGCGACCATCACCGCCAAGTCGCCCGAGGGCCTCACCGCCACCACGTCCATCACGGTCGAGAATTTCAAACTCGTCCCGGCACTCAACTTCGCGAACTCCATCGTCCCCATCTTCACCAAGGCCGGCTGCAACGGCGGCGGCTGCCACGGCAAGAGCGGCGGCCAAAACGGATTCCGCCTCTCGCTCCTCGGCTTCGAACCGACGGAGGATTACGAATATCTCGTGAAGGAAGCACGCGGGCGCCGGCTCTCCACCGCCGCGCCGGACACCAGCCTGTTCCTGCTCAAGGGCGCGGGCGTCGTCCCCCACGGCGGCGGCACGCGGCTGGATGTTGATTCCTA
>JBJTAU010000559.1:0-4188 GCA_046090965.1 Limisphaerales bacterium
CGAGCGTCCGGATGATGAGATGGAAAGCGGAGCCTTTGCCGGCCTCGCTCTCGGCCCAGATTTTGCCGCCCATCAGCTCGGCGAGGCGCTTGCAGATCGCCAGCCCCAGCCCGGTGCCGCCGAACTGCCGCGTAGTCGAACTGTCCACCTGCGTGAACGACTTGAACAGCCGGTCCATCTTATTGGCCGGGATGCCGATGCCGGTGTCGCGGACGGAAATGCGGATGAAGAAGGCGTCCGGATCGGCTGGGGTTTCAGAGCCGGCGAGGTCGCCGGGGTTTTCCTCCCGGCTGACGGTGATGGCCACTTCGCCCTTGGCGGTGAACTTCACCGCATTGCTCACGAGGTTGACGATGACCTGACGCAGGCGCGTGACATCGCCCTCGATGAGCGGCGGCAAGTTGTCCTCGACCGCATAGACGAGATCCAGCTTCTTCTCCGCCGCGCGCGGGGTGAGCAGGTCGAGTGCTTCCTCCAGGCAGGTGCGCAGCTCGAAGGGATGGCGCTCCAAGTCCAGTTTGCCGGCCTCGATCTTCGAGAAGTCGAGGATGTCGTTGACGATGTTCAGCAGCGAGTCGGCGGAGCTGCGGACGGTCTCGACGAAGTCGCGCTGCTCGTCGGCGGCGGAGGATCCCGAGCGTCTCGGGGGCCTGCGTCCAGCACACCGAGTCCGCGACGAACCGCATCTGATACTGCGCCGCGCGCTCGCGAAAGTGGCGGTGGAGCTTCACCACGATTTCCATGTCCTCGCCCACGGTGTCGTGGCTGTAGCCGCCGACCTGAATCGCCGCGCTGCGTTTGAAGAGGCCGAACGCGCCGGAGATGATGAGCATCGCGCCCAGCCGGCTCCACGCGAGCCGCGCGATGAGGAAAGCGCGGATGTATTCGATGCTCTGGAGCAGCGGCAACGGCCGAGCGGGCAGCGCAATGTCCACGACCTGGCCCGCCTTCACGGTGCAACCGTTCACGATGCAAATGCGCCCGCCCACGGCCACCATCTCCTCCGGCTCTTCGATGAAGGGCCGCATCACCTGGAGCAACGAGTCGTGATCCAGCAGCGAGTCGGCGTCCACCGCGCAGAAAAGCGGGAAGCGCGAGAGGTTGATGCCCGCGTTGAGCGCGTCGGACTTGCCGCCGTTGACCTTGTCCACCACGAGCAGACGCGGGTGGCGCGGGCTGCCGTAGAGTCCGCGGATCTCGTTGTGCGGCACGTCCGCGTTCCAGACGCGTTCGACCTTTTGCAAGCTCAGTGCCTCGACGAGCACCTGGAGCGTGCGATCCTTCGAGCCGTCGTTGATGACGATGACCTCGAAGTCCGGGTAGTGGAGCGCGAGCATCGAACGGACGTTCTCGACGATGGTTTCCTCCTCGTTGTAGGCCGGCACGAGGATGGAGATGGGCAGCGCCACGCCACTGGTAAGCATCCACCATGGATCCACGCGCGAGACGCGGCGGCGATGCTGACGCAATTCGAGGAAGGCGACGACGAGCTGCGCGAGGTAGATGACGCTCTGCACCAGCAACAGCGCCAGCACACAGCCGTTGACGAACTTCACGATGGCCCAGAGCAAGGTCATGGGGAGAAGGCAAAAGGCAAAAGGTAAAAATAGAAGCCCCGCCGCCAGGCCGGCCAAGCAGCGCACTTTTTCCTTTTTCCCTTTTCCTTTTTTCTTTTTTCACACCGCCACTCCCTTCTCCCGCAGCAGCCCGCCCGCGATGTCCGCCGCCCGCGCGGACGTGCCGCGCGCGGCCTTGAGCAGCGTCTGCACGCCGGCTTCGCCGAGCTTGTAGAGCGCTTCGGCCGCGTGGAAGCGCACCCACCAGTGCTCGTCGTGCAACAGCGTTTCGAGCCGGAGGATGACAGTGGGCGAACCAAGTTGACTCGCACAGTGCGCAGCCTGCGCGCGCACTTCCCAAATCGGATCTTCCAACGCCACCAATACAGCCTCGAGCGAACGCGGGTCCACCAGCACGCTCAACGCCTGCACCACGGCGAGCCGCAGCGCAACGGACGCGTTGACCGGCTGACTGCGCTCGGCGAACGCGCGGCCCCGGCGGGCCTTGTGCTCGTGGATGGTGTCGGCGCTGCCTCGCGCGGGGTGGGAAAACACGTTGAGCAACGCCGGAATGGCGCGCGGGTCGCCGATGTGCCCGAGCGCCTCCGCAGCGAGCAGCTTGACGTGCTCCGGCACGTCGCTGTCCAGCACGGCTGTGAGCTCCGTCACTGCGCCGGGACCGAGGGAGCGAAAAATCTCCTTCACGCCGAGCGAATGCGTCGCGTCCACCACTGCAAGGCGCGCAACGAGCCCGGCGACAGACTTCACCGCCTTGAGCTGCGTGAGGGCGCGCGCGGCTTCGAGGCGCACCTCGACCTGCGGATCATCCAGTGCGCGTTCGAGCGAGCCAATGACCTGCGGCTCGTTGAACCAGCCGAGCAAGGCGGCGGCATCCGCACGCTTCCACCACTTGGGCGAACCGAGTTGCGCGAGGCAGCGGTCGCGCAAGCCCATCTCTCGCATGAGGTGGACGACCTTATCGGCGTAATCGCCGCGCACCTTGGGCAGCAGGTCAGCGAAGAGCTGCACGAGCAAGCGCTGATCCTCGGGCTTGAGTTGGGCTTTGAAGGCGGGGAGAAACGCCGGTTCCTCGACATATTCCAGCGCGATTGCCATGAGCGAATCGCGACGCCGGGCATCGCTCCGGGAGCGGCGATTGCGGAAAGCCTGCCGCACGACCACCACGGTGAGAATGGCGAGCGTGGCCCCCGCCAGCGCCAACGACACCCAGTGGATCAGTGTGTAAAAACCCATCAGTGCGCGGAGAGTAGCGAAGCGCGGCGGGAGCGGGAAGGGTGACTTTCGGGGCGGGGGTTATCAGATCGGATGCGGAGCCGGCGGGAAAACCTAATACTGAAGCGACCTCAGTCCAGACGCTACGCGTGTCGGCGGCCGCGGGTTGGTCGCGCCAGCGCTTTGGACTGCGATTGCTTCAGCACCACATTCGGTCGTGCCCCTCGACGCAAGCCATCAGCAAAAAATCACTTGCACCGCCGCCGCGTCTCTGGTTATTTGCAACCGATTTGCAACTCAACCGCCACCACCGTTTCTCGCCTGTGCGCTTCCTCGTCGCGCTGGCGGCGGTTTGCGCGCTGGTGACGGTTGGCTTCCTCGCGGTTTCTCCCAAGGCGCACGCGTGCGTCCACGCGCACCACAACGCGCCGGACCACGACTGCGTCGTCAAGCACCTCGCCGACGGCAAGCTCCTCGTGCCCATCCTCGACGCGGTGCTGCCTGACGCGGTCCTTGGTGAAGCGCTGCCGCCCGCCGCGCCCATCTTGCTTTTCGTCCCGCCTGTTTCCCACCGGCTCCCCGCCGGTCGCGCTCCGCCGACGGTCTGACACCTCCCCTCGCGTCGGTCAGTTGGTTGGTCAGTGAGTCAGTCCGTCGGAAAAACCCTGTCGCGTGCAGTCAACGCGCCGCCAATTCGGAGCCATAGATATGAATTTTAGCAAACTTGTGGGCCTGTCTTCCGCCCTTGCCGTGAGCGCGATGTCGCTCGTGGCGCAGGAAGCAAATCCAGCAGCACTCAGCAAACAGCTCGAAGAACTCCTCCGCGTCCAGAAACAGCAGGCGGAGCAAATCGAGTCGCTCAAGAAGCAGATCGAAATCCTCAAAGGCCAGCCGGCCATCCCCGGGGCGAAGGCCGCGACGCCCGAACCACAGATCGCGGAACTCCAGCAGCGCGTGGACGCGCTTACCGAGTCGTCCAAGAAAACCTTTGCCGGGCAGTTCAACCCGGCATTTGGCTTCGTGGGCGAGACGGTCTTCGGCTACCGCAGCACCGGCAGCGACAAGAACGGTGGCAGCCGGCCCGGTGGCTTCGACGCCCATCTGCGCTCCGGCGAACTGACCTTGCAGGCCGCGATAGATCCCTTCGCCAAGGGCTACCTTGTCGTCAACGGCAGCGCCGACAGCACCGGCGAGGCCGCCCTCGGCATCGAGGAGGCCGCGCTCGTCTCCACCTCGCTGCCCGGCACTCTCACCCTGCGCGCCGGGCGCTTCTTCGCCGACTTCGGTCGCCTCTCGTTCCGTCACGAGCACGATCTGCCCTTCGTCAACCGCCCGCTGGTGCTGGAAAACTTCATCGCCGGGGAATCCAAGTCCGACGGCGGGGAGTTCAGTTGGCTGT
>JBJTAU010000560.1:0-13708 GCA_046090965.1 Limisphaerales bacterium
ACTTCGGACGACATCACGCGCGACCGCATCGCCGCGTTGCTCGGCCGCCAACTGCACGAAGACCCGGCCATCGTGGCGCACGTCGAGTCGTTCTTCGCCCAACGCAACCGGCCCATGCCCGCCAGCACGCGCGTGCAGGCGATGGTGCCCCAGGGCGCGCTCGTGCTCACCAACGCCCACGGCACCGCGCCGGGTCTCGCGCTCCATGTCAGCCCGAACACCTTCCGCCCCGATGGCCGGCCGAGCTGGCTCGTCATGCTCCCCGGGCCGCCGCGCGAGCTGCGCCCGATGTTCACGAACCAAGTCGCGCCGCTGCTCAAGGAAAAGCTCCCGCTCGACGCGGACTTTGTCTGTCGCACACTGCGGACGGTCGGCATCGGCGAATCCTATCTGGAGGAGCGCATCGCCGGCCCGCTCAAGCCCCTCACCGACGCCGGCCTCGAACTCGGCTACTGCGCACACACCGGCGCGGTGGACGTGCGGTTCGTCGCGCGCGGCTGTGGCGCGGACGCGGCCGTGGCCGAGGCCGCGCGCATCGTGTATTCGCTCGCCGGCGAACACATCTTCGGCGAGGGCGACGACGAATTGGAGCAAGTGCTCGTGCGGCGGCTGACGGAACGGCAGCAAACCCTCGCGCTCGCCGAGTCCTGCACCGGCGGCTTCCTCGCGAACCGAATCACGAACGTGCCGGGCGCGTCCGCCGTGTTCCTCGCCGGGTTGGTGACTTACCGCAATGCGGCCAAGGAGCGCTTCCTCGGCGTGCGTGCCGAGACACTTTCAGCCCACGGCGCGGTGAGCGAAGCCGTGGCGCGCGAGATGGCCGAGGGTTGCCGCACGCAGACCGGGGCCGACTACGCGATCGGTGTCACGGGCATCGCCGGTCCCGGCGGCGGCATGCCGGAGAAGCCCGTGGGCACGGTCTTCATCGCGCTGGCTTCGGCGCGGGGCACCAAGGTCATCAACCCCGTCAACCGCTACGACCGCGCGACGTTCAAGTATCTGACCTCGCTTCAGGCGCTGGAGCTGTTGCGCCGGGTGATGAGGTAGGGGCGCGGCTTCCGGTTCCTGAATGGACTTACCAAAACAAAACACCCGCCGGCTTGGGCCGACGGGTGTTGGCAAAAGGGAGACGGCCTAGCCGTTGTCGCCGATGGCTTCCACCGGGCAACCTTCCTTGGCCTCCTTGCACTGCGCCTCTTCCTCGGGTGTCGCCGGTTGCTTCTGCACGTAGGAGTAGCCGCCGTCGTCGAAGCGGGTGAAATTCTCCGGGGCGGTTTCGCGGCACAGGTCGCAGTCAATGCACCCGTTGTCCACGTAATATTTCCCGGTGACGTTGTTTTCGTATTTGTTAGCGATGTCAGCCATAAATTGTCATTGGTTGAGACGGGCGAGTTTTGCTGGCCGCCGCGCTGGTTGGCAAGTTCCTTCTCCGCCAGGGTCGGGGCGCGCTCAGAGCCGCAGTTTGAGCAGGCCGACATCGAGGGCGAGCGCCTCCTGGACCTTCGTCCGCAACAGGCGTTGGGTTTGCTCGAGGACACGGAGATTATCCAGCGCCTCGGCGAGGCTAAGGCGCGTGCTGACGGTCTCCACCGTGCCGGCAAGCTCCGGGAAAGCAGCCAGCGCCTCGCTCGTGCCGAGCTTGCGCAGCCAGACGTCGCGCAACCACCACTGCAACGTGAGCAGCAGTTCCGCCCGCTGCCGGCGGTATTCGGCCTCAATGGCGGCGTCGAGCTCCTCCTCCCATTTCTCGACCAGCTTCGGGTCCACGTCGCTGTAGCGCTGGAGGGGCGAGCGGGCGGTGAGGGTTTCCTTGATCTGCTCCTTCATGGCCGCGAGCCGCGCGAGCATCTGGCCCAAGACGCGGTAACGACCCAGCAGGTTCTGCCTCGGCTCGGCGAGCTGCGCGCCGAAGTCGCGCAACCAGGCGACGTGCTCGGGCGCGAACTTCCGGCCGCCCCCGGCGCTGGCGAAGTTCAGCCGCAGGCAGCGGGACACGATCGTTTCCAAAAGCTGCTGCGGCTCGGCGGTGAGCAGGATGAGGATGCTGCGGCTCGGCGGTTCTTCGAGCGTCTTGAGGAACGCGTTCGCCGCCTGCGTGTTGAGTCGGTCGGCGGCGACGATGACCGCGACTTTCCACGCGGCCTCGGTGGGCTTGAGGTTGACCGTGTGGATCAACTCGCGGATCTGGTCCACGGAGATTTGCCGCGACTTCATCTCCGGCCGCACCCACTGCACGTCGGCGTGGTTGGCATGCTCAATCTTCTGGCACGCGAGGCAGGCGTCGCAGGAATCACTCGCCGCGCCGAGGCCGGGCTGCTGGCAATTCAAGGTCTTGGCCAACGTGCGCGCCATCCCCTCCAACTCGTCGAGATCGTCGCCAGTGAAAAGATACGCGTGCGCCAGTCGCCCGCGCTCCAGACTGCGCTGGAGCAGCGCGACGGCCTGTTGCTGGGCGGGAAATGCTGCGAACGCCACGCGCGGATTCGACTGTGCCGCGCTCCGTTTGGCGAGCGCGAAAGTCGGGCGGGCAGATCCGCTTCGCGTCGGCGCGTCGCTGGCCACACTCCGCCACTGATTTGCCCCGACTCGACCAAAGCGCTGGATTTGAGCCGTGTTCCTCACCGCTCAGAGCGTTCGCGGCGGCGCGTTGCTTCCCACCTCTGGCATCGCTACGCTTCACTCGGATTTAAGACGCGCAGGCTGAAGCCTGCGATCACGGCATGCCCGTCACCGACCACATCCGCGGTAAGCTCTCGCAGGTGCCTCACCGGCCCGGCGTGTATCTGCACAAGGACCGTTTCGGCACAGTCATCTACGTCGGCAAGGCCCGCGATTTGCGCCGCCGCGTCGCGCAATATTTCCAGACTTCGCGGCGCATGGGCTGGGACTTGAAGTTCAACGCCCTCGTCGAGGCCATCCACGACTTCGACTGGCACACGGTGAAATCCGACGCCGAGGCCGTGTTGCTCGAGGGAAAGCTCATCAAGGAATTCCACCCACGCTTCAACATCTCCTTCCGCGACGACCCCCGCTTCCACCTGCTCACGGTCACCGACGCCGACCCCCGCCCGCGCGTCACGCTCACGCGCCTGCGGCTGGACGACAACGCGCGTTACTTCGGCCCCTTCGCCAGCGGTGGCGCGATGCGGCGCACGCTGAATTTGGTGCGGCACAAGTTCAATTTGCGCGGCTGCCGCCCGCTCACGCCGGACGCGAGCGATTACAAGCACTGCCTCTACGGCCACTTGAAAGTCTGCACCGCGCCGTGCATCGGCAACGTCACGCGCGAGCAATACCTCATGCAGATCAACGCCGCGTGCGATTTCCTCGACGGCCAGTGCGACGAGATGGCGGCGGACCTCGAAGCGCAGATGCGCAAGGCCGCCGCCGCGCAGGACTTCGAGCAAGCCGCGCAACTCCGCGACCTCCTGAAGGACTTGAAGCGCACGACGGAGAAGACCGAGAAGTTCGAGCGCGTGCCCTACAAGCTGCCCGTCGCGATCAATCCCGAGGCCGATCTGCGCGAACTGGCGCGCGTGCTCGGCCTCGCGCAGCCGCCCGCGCGCATCGAGGGCTTCGACATCTCGAACATCAGCGGCACGTTCGCCGTGGCGTCGCTCGTCAGCTTCTGGCACGGCCGGCCCGATCGCGCGAACTACCGGCGCTTCAAAATCAAGACCGTGACCGGCCAGGACGACTTCGCCTGCATGGCCGAGACAATTCGCCGTCGCTACGCGCGGCTGAGGCAGGAAGCGGCGCAGGAAATGTCGAACGGCGAATTGCGAGTGTCGAATGCTCCGACCGATACCCCTGCGCCAGATTCGCAATTCGCAATTCGCAATTCGCAATTCGAACTTGCCGAGGAGGGCGAAGAGTCGCCGGCCTCGCGCCCCACTTCGCCCTTCGATGCCATCGTCCACGACGCCGCCAGCCGCGACGAACTCACCGCGCCGTGGGTGCCGAAGACGCCTTCCGCCGCGCGCCGGCCGGACTTGATTCTCATCGACGGCGGACGTGGCCAGCTCAACGCCGCGTGCGCGGAACTGGCGAAACTGGGCCTCGGCCACATCACCATCATCGGCCTCGCGAAGGAGTTCGAGGAAATCTATCGCCCCGGCGAGGCCGCGCCGCTGCGCCTCGGCCTCGACCACCCGGCGGTGAAACTCCTCCAGCGCGTGCGCGACGAATCCCACCGCGTCGCCAACAGCTACAACGCACAGCTCCGGCTGCGCAAAATCTCCGAGAGCATCCTCGACGAGTTCCCCGGTGTGGGCGACGCGCGGAAGCAGGTGCTCCTGAAAAAGTTTGGCTCCATCCACCGCCTGCGCCTCGCGACCGTCGAACAAATCGCGGAAGTCCCCGGCTTCGGCGGCAGAACGGCGCAGTAGTTGAAGACTTTCCTCGATACACGGACGGAACTGCCCGACCGACCATAATCTCAACGGCCTTCCTCGGCATCGGTTCCAAGACCTCTGCGGTCATGGGTGCGTGAGCTGCAAGAGACAGGGCCCAGCACGGTGCTCCCGCCTGCGCCGAGTCGAAATCAATCCCAGCAGGAGACAAAATGCAGCGGCAATCGCTGCGAATGGTCGCCAATCTCCGGCCATCGTCGGTTCTGGTTCCTTGGTGCCCCGGGCTTCGTGAACGGCGACGCGCCAGAGCATGGCGACGATGTCGAAGCCGTGGAGTTCACGCAGGTGACGCTCGATTTCCGCGTTGTATCCATCGCAGCGAGTGTTCACGGCGATGTAGCGTGGAATGTAGTCCGGTCCGGGAGGACATTCGGACACGCGCACAAGACGTGCTCCGACGCGGCTTTTCAACAGGGCTTCAAACTCGTCCAAAGGCGGGGCTTCTGGCCGGCCTCCCAGATGTCCTTCATAAACCCCCGTGGTCGAAGGGGTGACGTAGAACAGGCGCGGCCGGCCATTGGCGACATCGTGTTGTGCATGAGCGCGGCCTTGCTCCGATACTTGGAGACGAAGCTCCGGCACATGCGGCCCTAAGTTGTCCAGCTGCTGAGTCAAGATCGCAGCATGTTTCTGGAGGCCCTCCGCGAGTTGGGGTTCCTCCTGTTTTGCCCGGGATTCCAACTGCGCAATAGCATCCGCAAGTCGCCTGTGCGAAATCCCCATCTGGTCGAACCGGACATAGGCGGAGGCTTCGTGAGCCAACCCGCAAACCACAAGCCCTGAAGCCATGACCACGAGCAGGCCCGACTTGGTTGAGGGGGAAGTCTTCATCTCGCTGCAGTAGCACGTTCGGACTTCACCTCGATCGCGCTCCAGTAGGCAAATTCCCAGCTCCAGCCGTTCGCCGCGTTTTCAAGACGCAGCAAGACTTTCTGCCCGGCGAGCGGGGTGAGGTCTACGGTCACGGGCAGCCAAACCTCGCTGCCTTGGCGGGCGATGAGTTGCTTGTGCAGCGGCTTGCCGTCGGCGAGGACGCGGAGTTCCCAATCGCCTTTCTCGTGTGAGGCGACGCTGAACTTCAACGCGGTTTTCTGTCCGGCAGGAACGGTAAGCTCGCATTCGAGCGCGGCGGGTTTCTCGCGGCTGAACGGATGCGTGAGCAACACATTGGGCCGACCGGCGAACTCGACGCGCTTGGCGGGCGCGCCTTCGAAATCCGGCGCGTCGAGCCGCCACTCGGGATTCCACAGCGCGACCGACTCGCGATCGATCGGAGCGAAATTCTGCGCGCCCTTCTTCGGAGCCGCGTTCTTTGGCGAGGACTCGTGACCGGCGTCGTTCTTCCAACTGAACGGCGCTTTGTCGCCGGGCGGGTTCAGGAGGTAGGCGATGAGGTTGCGGAAGTCGGCGTCGGGCATTTGCTCCAAGCCCTCGGGCATCACGCTCAACTCGCTCACGCGCAGCTTCGCGATGTCGCTCTTGGCCACCACGTCCTCCTTCGGGCCTGCGCTTAGGAGGCGCACGCGCGTGTCGGTGTTCTCGACCATCCGGCCGCTCACGCTGCGCCCGTCCTTCGTCTCGACCTCCACCATCTCGTAGCCTGCGCCGATGATTTGGTTCGGATCAATCACGTTCGCGAGCAACGCGTCGAGCGACGAGCGGCCTACGCCCGTCAGGTCTGGACCGATGTCCGCGCCTTCGCCGTGGAGTTTGTGGCAGGTGAAACAAACCTTCTTCGCGACCTCGTAACCGGTCTTCAAGTCCGGCTGGCCCTTCGCGCCGAGAATCATGTCCTTCTTCACGGCGATGAGCTTGAGCTTGTCGGCGTTCGCGTCGCGCACGCGGCCGAAGACAGCGGTGGCGCGCTTGGCGAGCATCCCGAAATCCGCCTCGCTGCGCGTGAGCGTGCGGATGGTGGCGGCGGGAATGTCGCTGGCGAGAATGCGCTTCTGCTCAATCTCGCTGAGAAGCTGCGAAGCCCAGTTGTTGCGTGAGGCCAAAGTCTCGGCGGCGGCGCGGCGGGCGGAGGGAGAGAAGTTCTTCCACTGCGTGAACAGCGCTTCCGAAGACGCACCGCCAAGCTGGCCAAGGCCGGCGATGGCTTCGAGCACGAGCGGCTCGGGATTGCCGGGCGTGATGGCCTTGAGCAGCGCGTCGCGGGCGGCGTCGTTCTTGAGTTGGCGCGCGGTTTGCGTGGCCTTGAGCCGTTCGTCGAGCGGAGCCTTGGCGTCGTTCACGAGCGCGAGGTTCGCGGTCATCGCGCCGGCGTCGCCCCAGAGCGCGCCGAGCTGGCGGGCGAAGCGCGCGACGTCCTCGCGCGGGCTGGCGAGCAGCGACTTCAGCACGGCCTCGGTGGGCTTGGTGGGCTTGAGCGCCTTGCCCTTTTGGCCGTCCACGAGGCCGTTGAGCGCGAAGGGCAGGAGCGCGTCGCTCGCGGGCAACGCGCCGAGGAAGTCCAGGGCGACGTCGAGCTGCGCGGGGTTTTGCAGGTCGCAGACGCGGCGCATGGTTTTGTAGGCCAGCGTGCCGGTGATGGCGGCGGAGCGGACGGAGCCTTGGCCGAGCAGATTGAAGGCAAACTTCGGGTCGCGCGCGACGAGCGGCTCGGCGGCCATCCAGACGAGGTGGTTTAGCGTGAGGTCGTTCGCGTTCGACGTGGCGGCGATGACGGACGCGAGGATTTCGGCGATGGCTTTCGCGTCGGCAGGGCGCTGCGGCGGCGTGTTGACGGTGAGCGAGCCGGACGTGAGTTGGCGGCACGCGGTGGCGACGGCGGTGCGAACGATGGGCTCGGAGTCGGCGGCAAGTTTGCGAAGCAGTGCTAGGTCAGGGGCGATGCCGAGGTGGCGTTCAACAACGAGCCGCGCCGCCCAGGCGCGGATGGTGGGTTCTTTGTCGGCAGCAGCTTTCGGGAGCTGGTCATCGTTGAGATAACCCGAGCTGTGCAGCGTCCAGAGCGAGGCGAGACGGGCTTCCAAGGTCTTGCCTCCGGCCATCTGCTTTTGCAAATGACCCATCGCGATGTTGTCCCGGCGGTCGTTGAGGACGCGCTGCGCCATCTTGCGCTGCCACACGTTCGGGTGCGCGAGACGCTCGACGAGTTGGGCGGACGTGAGCTTGCCGAAGTCCATGTTCACCTCGGGACGCGACGCGACGGGCTTGCCCTTTTCGTTGCCGGTCCAGACCACGCGCCAGATGCGGCCGTGCTCGCGGTCCACGCCGTCGGGATCGGCGCGCGCGTTTTGGTAGCAGGGATACTTGTCATACCAGTCCATCACCCACAGCGCGCCGTCGGGGCCGACTTGCTGGCTTACGGGCATGAACCAGCCGTCGTTGGCGCGGATGAAGTCCTGCTTCGCGGAGCTTTTGAACGTGCTGCCATTGGGCGTGAGCGTGTCCTGATGCACCGCGTTGTCGTGGAGGTTGCCGCAGAAGATGGTGCCGTAATGCTCCGCCGGCCATTGGTCGCCGAGATAAACCTGGATGCCCGCGTAGGCCGCCATCTTGTGGCGATGGTCCACGATGCTCGGCAGCATCTGGTAGGCGTAGGGAAACATCGGCTGGCCGCCCTGCCGCACGTAGATGCCGCCGGGGGCCATGTGGAACATGTGGTCAATCACGCACGCGCTCAGAAAGGCGTTGCCCGCGCGGTCGAAGTCCACGCCCCACGGATTGCTCGTGCCGTCGGCATAGACCTCGAACTTCTTGGTCTGCACGTTGTAGCGCGCGACGGCCGCGTCCATGCGCACGGCAGGTTCGCCGGGGCGGTCGGGGCTGGTGACATTCGCGCGGGTGAAGACGCCGTGGGTCATGTAGAGCTGGCCGTCGGGTCCCCAAGTGAAACCGTTGAGCAGCTCGTGCCGGTCTTCGAGGCCGAAGCCGGTGAGCAGCACGGTCTGCTTGTTCGCCTTCTGAAACGCGCCGGCACCCGCGAGCAGCGGGGCGTTCGTGTCCTGCAGGAAGAGGAGGTGCGGCGCTTGCCCGAGGAACACGCCGCCGTGGCCGAGCAAGATGCCCGTCGCGAGCGAGAAGCCCTCGGCGAAGACCGTGACCTTGTCCGCGCGACCGTCGCCATCGGTGTCTTCGAGGATCTTGATGCGGTCGCGACCGCGCGTGCCGGGCTTCGCGCCGAGCGGATACTCGTAAAGCTCCACGACCCACAGCCGCCCGCGCTCGTCCCACGTCATCGCGACGGGGTTCACCACCTCCGGCTCGCTGGCGAAGAGGCGGATCTCAAAGCCCGGCGGCAGCGTGAACTTGGCTTGCGCCTCCTCCGGCGAGAGCGCGGGCGTGGTGGCCGGCGCGTGCTGGCCGGACATCTGTTTGCCCGGCGGCGCGTTCTTGTAAGTGGGGAAGCCGAGGTTTTTCTGCGGCACCTTGTAGTCAGCGTCGGGCAGCGTGGCGGTGAAGACCAGTGAAGTCGCGAGCGCCAACGCGGCGGAACGGAGCGGAGTCATAGTGGGCACAACTTAGGAAACGAACGGCGCGGCGGGAAGCTTCAAACAACGCGCCGCTTGAACGCTTCGGTTGAATCAGCCACGCTTTCGCCATGAAGCCGACCTCCCGCCGCCAGTTCACCTTTGCCCTTGCCAGTGCTACCGCCGGGCTTGTCGCGTCGCGCTCGCTCGCCGCCGAGTCGCCCTCGCGCGGCACACGGAAGTTTCTCTACGTTGCCGCGCCGGGCGTGCGGAATTACTTGGAATACGGCGGGCACGGCATTCTTGTGTTCGACATCGAGGAGGGGCATCGCTTCGTGAAGCGCATCCCGTCGGCGGGCGTGGACGAGCAGGGCAAGCCCATCAACGTGAAGGGCGTCTGCGCCTGCGTGGTCACACGGCGTCTCTACGTCAGCACGCTGAAGACGCTGATGGCCTTCGACCTCGTGAGTGAGAAGCTGCTTTGGGAAAAACCTTACGAGGGCGGCTGCGACCGCATGGCGATCGCCCCGGACGGGAAGTTCATCTACCTGCCATCACTGGAGAAGGATCACTGGCACGTTGTGGACGCGGACGGCGCGGTGCTCGCGAAGCTTGTGCCCAAGTCTGGCGCGCACAACACCATTGTCGGACTCGACGGCGCGCACGCCTACCTCGCGGGCCTCAAGTCGCCGCTGCTGCGCGTCACCGACACGCGCACGCACACCATCACGCGCGAGGTCGGGCCGTTCTCAAACTCGATCCGGCCCTTCACGGTGAACGGCAAACAGACGCTCTGCTACGTGAACGTGAACGAGCTGCTCGGCTTTGAAATCGGCGATCTCAAGACGGGCAAGATGCTGCATCGCGTCGAGGTGCAGGGCGTCCAGAAAGGCTCGGTGAAACGCCACGGCTGCCCGAGTCACGGTGTCGGCCTCACGCCGGACGAGAAGGAAGTGTGGGTTGTGGACGCCTTCAATCAACGCCTGCACATCTTCGACAACACCGTCTCGCCGCCGAAGCAGGTCGCCAGCCTCAAGGTCCGCGACGAGCCGGGTTGGGTGACCTTCAGCCTCGACGGTCGTTACGCCTATCCCTCGACCGGCGATGTCATCGAGGTCGCCACGCGCAAAACCGTCACGCAGCTCACCGACGAGAAGGGCGGCCCGGTGATGAGCGAGAAGATGGTGGAAATCCACTTCACCGACGGGAAGCCCGTGCGCAACGGCGACCAGTTCGGCCTTGGACGGGTGCGCTGAATGGAGCGCGGCCTTCCGGCCGAAGCAACGTGCGACTGGGTTGGTTCGTCGTCGGCTTGCCGCGTCCTTTACCCGTTTCTCCTGACTTGAATGTTGGACGGATTTCGTCATGGTCGGCCCAACCTCAATGAACCCACTCCTTCGCCGCTCGCCGGGCTGGCTGCTGCTGGCTGCTCTCGCCTTGGTGTGTTCTCGCCTTGGTGTGTCTATGGAATTTCCGTCCGCCGCGCCCCGCGCGGGAGCCGGAGGAGGCCGCTCCAATCACCGCTCCCGTTCTCGCTCCCGTTCTCGCTCCCGTTCCCGGGCCGGTTGGCGCGTCGACCGCAGGTGCCGCATGGAATTCTTGGCGCACGCAGCTTCCAGCGACGCAGCCTGCCGTCGAGGACGTGACCGAGTGGCCAGCGAACCGCGCCGAACCGTTCGAGCAGTTTCGGGCGTGGCAGGAAAAGTTTCGCGTGGCGGCGGATCCTGCGGCTGTAGTTGCCGAGGGTGTCGCGCTGGCGCAAGCGCGGCGCGCAGCGATGGCGCGGTGGATTGAGCGCGACCCGGAGTTCGCCTTGACGCAGGCGGTGGGGCCGGATGCGCGGCGGGAATTGCCGGCGCGCAGTGCTGCCGGAGTTGGAGCGTTGGGTGGAAGGGCGGGGCGGTTTGGAAGTGCTGGTGAAGTGCGGGCCGGAGGTGAGATCGGCGGACCGGCTCACGCGCAACGTCCGGGTGGGCGGCGAGAACTTCCGGACCTTTGTCTACGGCCGGCGGCTGGGGCAGACGACGAAATACGACCTGCCCATCCACGGCGTGGCGGTGGATGGCAAACTCGCCTTGCACAGCAGTCCGGTGCGGCAGTTGGAGCCGGGCGAAGTGCGGGCACGCGGACTGGAGGCGAACGCGATTCATCTGGAGACGGGTGGCGAAGTGGCCTTTGCCGCGCACGCGCAGGACGCCTTTGCCGTCGAGGCGAAGTGGCTGGCGCGCGCGGGGCAGTTGCCGGCCGGCCAGTTGCCGGCGGGGCTGCCACCGGGCACGGCGGCTTTTCCCCCGACGCCCAACCACACCCTCGGGTTGAAGCGCATCCTGATCATCCGGGTGGATTTCTCGGACGATCCCGGCGGACCGTTCGACACGCAGAGCAGCCAGACGATCACTGTGGCCACGATCAACTCGGTGATGGCCACCGTGAACCAGTTCTATCTGGACAACTCGCAGAACCAGACTTCGATCCAGACCACGGTCTTGCCCGCCGTGTTGCGGCTGCCGCAGTCGAAGGCAGCCTACAACGCGCTGGATCCGATGAACGACCTGCGGCAGGACTCGCTTGCGCTAGCGCGCACTTACGACCAGCAGAATGGGACCACCGGCCAATACAACCCGGACAACTACGATTGGGACACGACTGTCTTCAGCAATATCGGCGTGGGGGCTTTCTCGGGGTTCGCCGGTCTGGCCTTCGTCGGGGCCAAGGGCATGGTCGTGCAGGGCGAGTTCGACCTGCGCGTCCTGGCGCATGAGTTGGGTCACAACTACGGCCTGCGCCACGCCAACCGTTGGGATGTCACGGCCGCGAATCCGATCGATCCGGCGGGCACACAACTGGACTACGGCGATGACTACGACATGATGGGCGGGAATCCGACCAACCAATCCATTCACTTCAACGAGTGGTTCAAGGCCTACCTCGGCTGGTTGAGCGCCGCCAACTGGCGCACCGCGCCCACGGGCGGCGTCTATCGTCTCTTCCGCCACGACCACATCACGGCCGCAGGCATCCGCGGCATCACGGTGGGCCAGACGAACGACCGGGCTTACTGGCTCGGCTTCCGCCGCAACCTCAGCACTTACACGGCGAACAATTCTGCCGCGACGAACTTCCTGGCCAACGGCGTGGAAGTCCGCTGGGGCATGCAGTCCCCGGGCATCACCAACGATATGCCCTCGGAAGGCAGCCGCCTGCTGAACTTCACGCCCACCACCACCAACTTCACCCGCCACCCGCTGCCCGTCGGCCAGACGTTCACCGACACCAACTTCAACCTCTCCATCACTCCGCTCAGCGTTGGCGGCACCTCGCCCAACGAGTTCGTTGATCTCAATGTCAGCTACTCCACCCCGCCGGTGACCATCACCCAAAGCCCGACGAACCTGACCGTCTTCGCCGGGAGCACGGTCAACTTTAGCGTCACCGTGACCGGCGGCGGGCCCATCACCTACCAGTGGACCTTCAACGGCGTGAGTATCCCCGGCGCGACCAGCTCGAACTACACCATCGTCGGGGTCACCACCAACCAGGGCGGCACCTACCTCGTGCGCGTGACCAACCCCGGTGGCACCGTCAACAGCCAGCCAGCCGTCCTCACCGTCGTGCCCGTGCCCATCAACCTGCTGGCCAATGGCGGCTTCGAACTGCCAGTCCTGGCCACGAACACCGTGGTCACCGGCGGCGATACGAACATCCTGGGCTGGAGCATCACCGGCACCAGCCCGATGTCCTTCCTGACCGGCACCAACCAGGGGCTGGCCCCGCATGGCGGCGCGCAGATGGTGAGCTTCAACGTCAGCGATTCGCCGCCGGGCAACTCGCTCGCGCAGACCTTCGCCACCACGCCCGGCCAGGCTTACGCCGTCACCTACTACGTCTCGCGCGGCGGCGGCGGCTTCGGCACCGTGAGCCTGCGCGCGACCGTCACCTCCGCCACCGGCGCGACGCTCGGCGTGCTCGACTCCGTGGCTCCGACCCTGATCGGCTGGGGGCCGACCCAGACGCTGTTCTTCGCCGCGACGACGACGACCTCCACGCTCACCTTGCTGGATACTTCGCTCGTGACCGCCTCGGTGGATGTCTTCCTGGATGACGTGACCGTGGCCCCCGCGCCGCCCGGCGCACCCATCGCCACCGTGCCGCCGCAGAGCCAGTCCGTGGTGGTGGGCAACCCGGTGACCTTCACCGTGACCGCGACGGGCACCGCACCGTTGGCCTACCAGTGGCTCTTCAACGGCGTGCCGATCCAGGGCGCGACCAGCGCGACGCTTAACTTCGCCACCGTGCAGACCACCAACGCCGGGGATTACTCCGTGCGCATCTCCAACAGCGACGGCACCAGCACCAGCGTCCCGGCGACGCTCACGGTCATCACCTACCGCCCGGTGGCGCACTGGAAATTTGACGACGTGCCCGGCAGCACGGTGGCGGTGGACAGCCGGAGCAACTTCAACGGCACGCTCTCCCTCACTGGCGCAGGCTTCGTCCCCGGTCCGCCCCTTCACCGGGGACGCTCCTCCGGCGCTCAACTTCGCGCCCGCCGCAGGGCAACTCCGGCTCTCGTGGCCCCTCACCTCGTCCAGCTTCGTTCTCCAAGTCGCACCCGACCTGCGCCCGCAATCGTGGACGGATGTGGTGGGCGTGCTGGCGGTAGATGCCAGCGAGTTTGCGATGACCAATCAGCTTACGCTCACGAACCGCTTCTTCCGCCTGCGCAAGCCCTGAGCGCCCGACCGGGTGGGTGACTCCGGCCGGTGGCCGCAGGTGCCGAATCAGGCCGGTGGCGCATCTTCGGCCCGCTCCTCGCTGATGACGGGTGCGATGGCTTGAAGTTTGTCGCCGGCGTCGAGGTTCACGAGCTTCACGCCC
>JBJTAU010000561.1:0-3555 GCA_046090965.1 Limisphaerales bacterium
GGCCGCAGGTCCTCGGCCCCACGCGCAACGCCAGCTACGCCGGCAGCGACTTAGCCGCCACCTGGCCGAAGGACGGCCCGCCCATTGCGTGGCAGAAAAAGATCGGCAGCGGCTGGGCCGGCCCGGTCGCAGCGGGCGGCAAGGTCATCCTCTTCCACCGGGTCGCCAGCGAGGAAGTCGTTGAGTGTCTCGAAGCGAAGTCCGGCAAGGAGCTTTGGAAACAGACATTCCCCACGCGCTACACCGACAATTTCGGCTTCGACAACGGCCCGCGCGCCACGCCGTGCATCGCGAATGGGCGGGTCTTCGTCTTCGGCGCGAACGGCAACTTGCACGCGCTGGACTTCGCCACCGGCAAACCCGCGTGGAGCGTGGATGCGCAGGTGGACTTCGGCGCGGACAAGGGCTTCTTCGGGTTCGCGTGCTCGCCACTCGTCGAGGGCAAGGCGCTGCTCGTGAACGTCGGGGGGAAGAACGGCGCCGGTATTGTGGCTTTCGACACGGCCAACGGCAAGGTGCTATGGCAGGCGCCTGACGAGGAAGCCAGTTACTCCTCGCCCCTCGCCGCCACCATCGCCGGCCAGCGCCACGCGCTCTTCTTCGCGCGGCACCGGCTGGTCTCCCTCGACCCCGCGAATGGCCAGGCGCGCTTCACTTTCCCGTGGGGGCCGAAGATGCAGGCCTCCGTCAGCGCGGCCGTGCCGGTCGTAAGCGGTGACACCGTGTTCATCTCGGCGGGTTACGGCGCGGGCGCGGCCCTGCTGCGCGTAAAGGCCAGTGGGGTGGAGAAACTCTGGTCCGGCGAGGAGCAACTCACCGCGCAATACGTCACCCCGGTGCTGCGGGATGGCTTCCTCTACGGCTTCGAGGGCCGCGTGGACACCGGCCCCCGGCCCGAGCTGCGCTGCGTCGAACTTGCCACCGGCAAAGTTCGTTGGAGCACGGAACGCGTCACTCACGGCGGCATCATTCTCGCCGGTGGCGAGCTCCTGATCGTTTCGGACAGCGGCGAACTGGTGCGCGTAGCCGCCGACTCGAAGACCTTCGCCGAAAAGTCGCGCGCCCAAATCCTCGGCCGCGAAGGCCGCGCACAGCCCGCCCTGGCCGACGGCCTCCTCTTGGCCCGCGACAAAGGCCGGCTGGTGGCTGTGGATTTGCGCAAGCAGTAGCAACGCACTGCCCCCGCAATTGCGCCCACCTGCCTGCGAGCGAGATTGCCAGCGCTTCATTGGCTAAAAAGAAACAGACCGTGCATTTCCCGGCAGGGAATGGTTCATGAATTTTAACAGCCGTTTTGCTGGATGCGCTGGAACCCCTGAAAACAAAGGGGATTCTTAGCGTTATAAAATTTTCCCGCCCGCTGGCACCGCCGTTGCTAATCGAAGCGTGCGCTGGTCACCAGCAGTTAACCAATGCGTTCCGTCCGGCGGAAGCGCGCGGGATTTCGCCAGCACTTCTCCGCGCGTCGCCAGAGCGAAAGACACCCAATGAAGAAAATCGAAGCCATCATCAAACCGTTCAAGTTGGAGGAAGTAAAAGACGCGCTGAGTGATATCGGCGTGGAGGGCATGACCGTCACCGAGGTGAAGGGATTTGGCCGCCAGAAGGGCCACACCGAGATTTACCGCGGCTCGGAATACACCGTGGACTTTCTCCCCAAGATCAAACTCGAACTCGTCCTGCCCGACGGCCGCGTGGACGCAGCCGTGGCCGCCGTGGTCAAGGCCGCCAAGACCGGCAAGATCGGCGACGGCAAGGTCTTCGTCTCCTCCGTGGACGACGCCATCCGCATCCGCACCGACGAGAAAGGTGACGCCGCAGTCTAACCCGCCAACCACAACCCACTGAAACAAAACTGAACATGAAGAAACTGATTCTCTCCCTCGCCCTGTTCTCACTGCTGGCGGCCACGGCGCAGCCGTTGATCGCGCAAGCTCCCCCGGCTGCACCCGCTGCGAAGGCTCCCGAGCCGGCGAAGAAACCTGAGCCCACGCTGGAACAGCGCGTCGCCGGCCTCGAAGCCTACGTAGGCAACACCGACCCGACCACGCCTCTCAAGGTGAAAGTCAAAGGCAAGGACGGCAAGGAAACCGAGGAAGTGCCCAAGGATCTGACCACGCCCTCCGTCGGCGTCGCCGGTCCCGGCCACAACGGCTTCCAGATGATCTGCGCCGCGCTGGTGCTGTTCATGACCCTGCCCGGCCTGTTCCTCTTCTACGGCGGCTTGGTGCGCAAGAAGAACATCCTCTCCGTCGTCGCGCAGTGCTTCGGCATCGCGGGCCTGGTGACGATCCTGTGGTATCTGTTCGGCTACAGCTTCGTCTTCGCCGGCGGCGACGGCGCGAGCGCATGGGTCGGCGACTTCAAGGCGAAGGCGCTGCTGGAGGGCGTGGGCGGCGCACCGAACACTGACTACTGCTACTGGGTGAGCGAGAACGTGTTCTCCATGTATCAGCTCATGTTCGCCATCATCACGCCGGCGCTGATCGTGGGCGCGATCGCGGAACGCATGAAGTTCTCCGCCGTCCTGCTCTTCGTGACGCTGTGGATGATCGTGGTGTATTTCCCCCTCGCGCACTGGGTCTGGGGCATCAAGGGCGTGATGAACGGTGTGTGGAACGCCGACGCGAAGATCAAGGCGATTGATTTCGCCGGCGGCACCGTGGTGCACATGAGTTCCGGCTGGAGCGCGCTCATCCTCTGCCTCCTGCTGGGCAAGCGCCTCGGCTACGGCAAGCAGCCCATGCCCCCGCACAGCATGACCATGTGCGCCATCGGCACCGGCATGCTCTGGGTCGGCTGGTATGGCTTCAACGCCGGTTCGGCGGTCGCCGCGGACGGCATTGCCGCGCAGGCCTTCACCACCACCACCCTCGCCACGGCGGTCGCCTCCTTCGTGTGGGCGATGCTTGAATACGTCCTCAAGGGCAAGCCCTCCATCCTCGGCTTCTGCTCGGGCGCGGTGGCAGGCCTCGTCGTGGTCACCCCGGCGTGCGGCTTCATCACTGCCAGCGGCGCGATCGTCATCGGTATCGCCGCCGGCGTGATTCCGTTCCTGGCTTGCACCAAGCTCAAGGCCATGTTCGGTTATGACGACGCGCTGGACACCTTCGGCGTCCACGCCGTCGGCGGCACGCTCGGCGCCCTCCTCACCGGCGCGCTGGCCCGCAACTCCGCCAACTCGAACCTGGCCACCAACCTCAAGGACTATGTGAAAGACTCCATCACCCAGCCGTTGCTGATGGAGCAGGTCAAGGCCATGGTCATCACCTTGGTGCTGGCCGTCGTCGGCACCCTCATCATCACGGCCATCGTCAAGGCCGTCGTCGGCCTGCGCCCGAGCGAGGAGACCGAGACCATCGGCCTCGACCTCGCGGAGCACGGCGAAGAAGGCTACCACGGCTAAGTTCCACCAACCCATCCGGCCCGCCGCGCCCATAACTGCGACCCGCGAGGGGCAGTTGGCGCGGCGGGTGCGGGTTGGGGGGTGAAGTCCGGCGGGGGTGAGGCCAGGGGGAACACGGCTACCGCCCGGGCCGCCAGCCACAATTACGG
>JBJTAU010000562.1:0-2640 GCA_046090965.1 Limisphaerales bacterium
GTGCACACCGGGGTCGTCATCCGCGCCGGCCAACTCACTTCGCTGCCGCCAGCCGTATGGAAGCCGCGCGTCACCACGCCGCCGCCGACGGCGACCGGAGGATTTAGCCTGACGACGGTTCCCGTGGGAGCAGCGGTCGAGGCCACGGTGGAGGATGCCATTGTGAAGAAGCTTGCGCCGGCGACCTTCAGCGGGCTGAAGCCGGGCCGCTACGAGCTGACCATCCTGCTCGCGGGCCACGATCGGCTGAACACGAACGTCACGGTCACGGCCGGGGCCACCAACACGCTCACGGTGAGCTTGCGACCCACGGTCATGGTCATCCCGCCGGGGCAGGTCACGTTCGCCTCCAAGCCCGACGGCGCGGAGTTCCGCGTGCTGGACGCGGCGGGCAAGGAGCTGGACAAGGGCCGCACCGGCGGCGGCGCGCGCCCGCTGCCACCGGGCGACTATCAGGTGGTGTTCAAGCAGACGTGGGCCGGCTCGCTCTCGACCACCATCACCAAACCGCTGACGGTGGCCTCGTCCGCCGCGCTGACGCTCAATCAGGTGTTCGATGAGGGCACCCTGCGAATCACCTCCACGCCGCCCGGCGCACAGGTCAAGCTCGGCGGCACGAACCTCCTTGGCCAGCTCTCCGGCCCTCAGCCGCTCGAACTGCTGCTGCCCGTGGGCTCGCACACTTTGGTCGCGTCCCTCGCCGGCCTCCCGCCGAAGACTAGGAGCTTCGTCGTAGCCAGCAGCACCACGCAGTTGCTGCAATTCGACTTCATGGGCCGCGCCGCCATCAGCAGCAGCCCGGCTGGTGCGGAGGTTTGGGTGGACGGCGTGCGCCAGACCGCGAAGCCGGCGGAAAATTTCGAACTCCTCGAAGGCTCGCACGAGATCGAGCTGCGGCTGGCCGGTCATGCGCCACTGAAGACGAACGTCCAAATCGTCGCGGGGCTGGTCAACCGCACGCTGGAGAATCGCAAGCTCACGGCGTTGTTCACGGCGCTGACGGCGAACTCGCAGCGGTGGACCAACAGCCTGGGCATGGGCTTCGCGCGCGTGCCGGTGCCCAAGGGCAACGTGCTCTTCTGCGTCCACGAGGCGCGCGTCCAAGATTTCACCCTCTTCGCCAAGGAGAAGGACTTGCCCTGGCAGCCCGAAGCACTTCCCCCGGCCGGACCGCAAGGTCCCACGCATCCGGCGGTCAACGTCACCCTCCAGGCGGCGATGGACTTCTGCGCCTGGCTCACCGCGCAGGAACAGTTGCAAGGCCGCCTCACCACCAGCCAGCGATATCGCCTGCCGACCGATGCAGAATGGAGCGCCGCCGCCGGGCTGGCCCTGGAAAGTGGCGCGACGCCGGCGAAGCGCGCGGAGAATTCCCCCAAGGACCAAGGCCCGTGGGGACGATTCAACCCCCAAGCCGCGTTCACCCCGCCGCGCAACGCGGGCAACTACGGACCCAAGGCGCTGACGGATGATTACGTGGGCACGGTTACGGTCGGGAAGTTTGCCCCCAATCAGTTCGGCCTCTTCGACCTGGGAGGCAACGCGGAAGAGTGGTGTTCCGACCTCTTACCCTCCGCGCCGGGCGTGTATGTGCTGCGAGGTGGCTCTTGGAAGTCCGAGCCGTTGAAGGCCCCCAACCAGATGCACCCCTTCATCTCGGGGACGCGAAGCCCGGGCGCCATCGCCACCGACACCACCGGCTTCCGCCCCGTGCTGGATGTGGGTAACTGAATCGCAGCCGCTCGGCTGCCCGCTCTCGCAAAAATTGGCAAGGCGCCCCTTCAAACCAGGCTGCGGCTAGAACGGACGACCGCAACCCGGCTTTCAGGAGCGCCTTGCTCCCTGCAGCTCAACCCACGAACGACCTGGAAACCCATAACCAGACCGCCCGTGAAATCTACATCTTCGCCCGAACCCTGACCTGCTCGGCGGTCATCTCCAACTCGTCACCAAATTCTTCCGACGATGGCGACGGTGGAGAGAAGTTTCTTCATCGGCTTTGCCAGCGGCCTAACGCTCGGCACTATCAGACAGCCAAAGTCGCCCCGGCGCTTTCCTTGGCTTGTCCAACAGCAACCTTACCTTGTCCTGCCGGGAAACACCGATGGTGGGCTGAGTGGGTGGGGAGTTCCCGCTGGACACCCCGGCGGAAACGCCGCACGGTTCGCCCGCTGTCGCGGCACACCAGCTTCAAAAACCGCATGACGAAGCCGTCATCCTTTGCCGAATACTCGCGCCGCCTGCTCGCGTTCATCGAACGCGGCGTGGTTCCTGCCGAGGAAGATTTCGCCGCTCTTGCCCGCGAGCTGTTCACCCTTCAGTTCGCCCACGTCGCGCCGTATCGCCGGCTGTGCGAGGCGCGCGGGATGGGGCCGGGCACGGTGGCGGACTGGCGGCAAATCCCCGCCGTGCCGACGGCTGCCTTCAAGGAACTGGCCCTCACCAGCCTCGCGCCCGCCGAGCGCGCGGCCGTCTTCCACTCCAGCGTCACCACACAACACCGGCCCAGCCAGCACTTCCACAACGCGGAGTCGCTGGAGGTGTATGAAGCCTCGCTGCGACCGTGGTTTGAGCGGCACGTGCTGGTCAAGGGTGCCCGTGCAGCGAGAACCTCTTCTCCCTCGCCCCCACCGGGGGAGA
>JBJTAU010000563.1:0-4939 GCA_046090965.1 Limisphaerales bacterium
TTCCTCGCCCGAGGCGCTCGCGGGCGCGCTCGCGGGCGAGCCGGGCGTGGTGCTCTTGCGCAGCGCGGGGGAAGGCGGGCCGCACGCGCGCTACTCGTTCGTCACGGCGAGGCCTTTCCTCACCTTCCGCTCCTTCGATACGCGTTGCGAACTTACGTCGGCCCAGACCCCAGACCCCAGACCCCAGACCCAAGTCGGCAATCCCTGGCGCGTGCTGGACGAGTTGATGGCCCGCTACGAACTGCTTGATGAGGTGGACCTGCCGTTCCCGCTGGGTGGCTGCTTCGGCTACTGGGGCTACGACCTGAAACATTTCGTCGAGCCGAAGCTCCCGCGCCGGGCGGTGAATGATCTGGAACTACCCGATTGCTCCGTTGGTTTCTACGACAGCCTCGTCGTCTTCGACCATCGGCTCGGCAAGACGTGGGTCGTCTCCACCGGCCTCGACGTGGACGGCTCGCGCAGCGAGGCGCGGGCGAAGGAACGCGCGGAGTGGTGGCGGGAGCGACTGCACGCAGTGCAGCCGCAAGCAGCCGAGGAATCCAGAATCCAGAATCCAGAATCCAGAATCGTTTCCAATCTCACCCGTGAGGACTTCATCGCCCGCGTGGAGCAGGCGCAGCGCTACATCCGCGCCGGCGACATTTACCAAGTGAATCTCGCCCAGCGCCTGAGCGCGCCGACACGGTTCACCGGCTGGGAACTCTTCGAGCGGCTGCTGGACGTTACCCCCGCGCCGTTCGCGGCGTTCTTTGACTGCGGTGAGTTTCAAGTCGCCTCGTCGTCGCCGGAACTTTTCCTCCGCCTCAGCGGGCCGCACATCACCACGCGGCCCAACAAGGGCACCCGCCCGCGCTCCGCCGACCCGACGCGCGATGCGCAGCTCACCTACGAACTCCAGACCAGTGCGAAGGAAATGGCCGAGCTCGTGATGATCACCGATCTGCTGCGCAACGACCTCGGGCGCGTCTGCGAATACGGCTCCGTGCAAGTGCCGGAGCTGGTGCGGCTGGAGCGCTACCCGCAGGTGCAGCATCTCGTCAGCACGGTAGAGGGCCGGCTGCGCCCGGACTTGACGCACTTCGCGGCGTTCGCGGCCTGCTTCCCCGGCGGCAGCATCACCGGCGCGCCGAAGTTCCGCGCGATGGAGATCATTGACGAGCTGGAGCCGGTGACGCGCGGGCCTTACTGCGGCTGCCACGGCTACCTCGGCTTCAACCGCGAGAGCCAGTTGAGCATCACCATTCGCACGGCGGTGCGCACGGCGGAGCAAACGCACTTCCACGTCGGCGCGGGCATCGTGGCCGATTCCGTGCCGGCGGCGGAATACGACGAAACGCTGGCCAAGGCGCGGGGCTTTTTGGCAGCGCTGGGCCGTGTCCAAAATGACAACCCTCCAGTCCCGCAAGTGGAGGAACGTGAGTGTTAGTCAACGGTTCGGTTCCGCTTACATCGAACCCAGAGCGATCGCCTCGTGCGCATCGTCCTTCTCCTTGCACTTGGGGATGAAGTCCAGCGCGCGGAGGTAACGGTCGCGATCGGCGGCGGTGGCGGCCTTGTCCACGGCGAGCTTGCCGAGCAGCTCGGCGGCCTTCGGCGTGCGCGTGCGCCAGATGACGTCGCGTCCGGCGGGCGAGTTCCACTTGTCACCGGCGGCGGCGAGCCACGCGGCGAAACATTTTTCTTCCTGCCGGTCGGCGGCGATGCCGAGCGCTTCGAGATACCAGCGGTCCTGGCCGTCGTGCTGCTGCACGAGCTGCGCCCAGAGCGCGGGCGTCTTCGCGGAAGTGTTATGCCGGATCGCAATGGCGCACTCGCGGCGGACCAGCGGTGAGCTGTCCTTCTCCAGCTTTTCCACGACGGCAATCACGTCGAGCTGATACATGCGCGCGATGCGCAGGCCGACGGCGCGGAGGTCATCGGACTTGTCCGCGAGCGCCTGCGTGACGGCGGCGGGGGCGTTGCCCTTGATCGCGGCGAGCAGCCACAACGCGCGGGCGCGGAGGCGCGGGTCGGTATCGGTGGCGAGCTTCGCGAGCGCGGGCTGGGCTTTCGTCTGCATCGCGTTGAGCGCCTGCCACGCGACGTAACGCGTCGCGGAGTTCGGATTCTTCAGCGCCTCGATGCAGCCCTCGGGCGTGCTGAAGTCGAATTTCGGCACCTTGTAGCCGGTGTGGCCCTTCGGCGTGACGCGGAAGAGGCGGCCGCGATCAAGGTCCTGCATGTTGTGGCCGCCGACGCCGGGATCATACCAGTCGGCGACGATGAGCGAGCCGTCGGGCGCGACCTTCACGTCGGACGGGCGAAACCACTTGTCGCGCGCGCCTTCGAGGATGTTCACGATGCGCGCCTTGTAGCCCGCGCCGTCGCGCTCGACCGGATATGCGCGGGTGACGTTCGGGCCGGCGTCGCAGTGGATGACCTGGCCGCGAAACTCGGCGGGCAGCAACGAACCTTCATAAACCGCGAGGCCCGTGGGCGAGCCGGCACCGGTGTTCAGCAAGTTGGGAACGACGCCCGGATCGTCGAGGTGCCAGTGATAACGGAACTTTTGGTCGTCGGGGATTTTCGTCTTCGCGTTCGCCTTTTTCCACGCGTCGTTCCAGCCCGCGCCGGACACTTCGTCGCGGTAGCCGTAGTTGCCGAACTCCATGACGAAGTTGATGCGCACGCCGCGGTTGCCGTCGTCGTCGTTGTCCGACTGCCAGAGCGTGCCGAAGCTGTCCACGGCGACCATCCAGTTGTTGCGGAAGTTCCAGCCGAGCGTCTCGAAACGCGAGCCGTCCAGGTTGCAACGGAAGACCATGCCTTCGAGGTAGGGCTTGCGTTTGTCGTCCACCACGTTGCCCGCGAGGTCCACGATCGGCTCGCCCTTCGCGTCCTTGATCTGTTTCCCACTGTTGCCGAAGTTGAAATACAGCCGCCCGTCCGGCCCAAAGCTGAACGCGTGGATGCCGTGGTCGTGCTGCGTGCCGGAGATGCCGGAGAAAAGCACTTCCTCCTTGTCGGCCTTGTCGTCGCCGTTGGTGTCGGTGAGGAGAATGACTTTGTCGCCGCAGCTCACGATGACGCGCGTGCCCTTGCCGTCGGGCGTGGCGAGCACGCACACGCCATGCGCGGAGTCGAACTGCGGCCCCTGCGCGAAGACCTTCACGGTGTCGGCCTTGCCCGTGCCCTTGGTGTCTTCGAGGATGATGATGCGGTCGCCCTCGGGACGCTTGCCCTTGTGGCGGCGGTAATTCACCACCTCGCAAACCCACACGCGTCCGCGATGGTCAATGTCCGTGCTGGTCGGGTTGAGCATCATCGGCTCGAACGCGAACAGCTCGGCCTGCAACGCCGGATGAACCTCCAGCCCGCTCACTGCGTTGCCAGGCTCGTGACCGGCAGCGGACGGAGCGGCGCCGCCTTTCGCACCACCGTTCGCCGCTGCGACGAGCACCGGCGCACTGGCGAAGACTTGGAACTGCACGCTGCACGCATCGCCGTTGCCCTGGTCCGTGCCGCCGGTGTCGAGGCCGCCGCGCGCTTTGAAGCGCGTGAACTTGTGTCCATCCGGCAGCGCGTAGCTGATGACGGAGTTCGCGTGCGTGCCGAGGCCGAACGCCACGGGCTGGCCGGCCACCTTCAGCGGCTGGTTCCGCACGTTCGCGCCGACGTGGACCTGCCCAAAGTCGGCCTTCGCGCTCGTCCACTTCAACTCCGTGAGCTTCGTTTCTTTGCCGTCCGCCGCGACGAGTCGGGGCTCGATCCAGTCCGCCCAATCGCAGGTGAAGCCATCGCCCGCGTCGTTCACGGCGAGGTGCAACTCCTTCCAGCCCGTGATGTCCACGTCCACGTCCACTGCGTGACCGGCGGTCTTCTTCGTGACGACGGCGCTCGTGAACGCGGCCTTGGGCGCGGGGCCGCTCGGCGCGGCGGCGACTTTGGGTGCGGCGGGCTTCGCGCCGCCCTTGGGATCAAGATTCGCTTCGAGATCAGCTTCGGAGATTTTCGACTCCACGCCCTTCGCCGGCACCTCGGCTTTGGCGAGCCAGAGGAACGCGTTGCAGATCAACTTGCGCTGCTGCTCATTGCCCCAGTTCTTGTGGAAGTGCCCGCCCGTGAAGCCGAAGCCGCGCCCGCC
This sequence comes from Limisphaerales bacterium, assembly GCA_046090965.1. Lineage (GTDB taxonomy): Bacteria > Verrucomicrobiota > Verrucomicrobiia > Limisphaerales > SXTU01 > SXTU01. Next base: position 4,127 of record JBJTAU010000563.1, read on the forward strand.
GTCCGCGCGCTCCACGGCCCACATCATGATCTCGTCGCGGCCCTTGGCGGCCTGGATGTGCGGATACGGGCCGCGCGGGTAAACATACGGACCGTCGCGCGTGGCGTCGCTGGGCTTGGCCACGAGGATCGGCGTCACGCCCTTCATGCCCTCGCGGAAGCTCATGTTGAAATACCATTCGTCCTTCGTCTGGAACGGCTGCACGCCGCGCGTGATCGGGTGCGTGGGGAACTTTTAGTAATCCGGCTCCCAGATCGGGTTCACCGAAACGCCGTTCGCGTAATGCCCGCCGATCCACTCGTTAAACTCCGCGCCCGCCTGCGCCGGCACGACCTCCACGCCGTAGTGCATGCAGCCCAAGCCCACGCCGCGCTTCGCCAGCGCGCCGAGGATTTCCTTGTGGTTGCCCTGCACGGCGGGATGCCCGCCGCCGCCGTCGGCGTAACTCACCACCGCGTCCGCGTCAGCGAAAGTCTTCTCGTCGCTGACCCAGCCGTTGGTGTGGACCTCGATTTTGAAGCCGGGAATGCCTTGCAGACATTTCTCCAGCAGCAGCGAGGCGGCGCGGAACTCATGCATGCCGGGCGGATGGCTCGGCTTGCCAGCGATGAGGACGAGCTTGCGCGGCTTGTCGGCCGCCGTGACCACGAGGGCGCCCGCCGCGAGCGCGAGGATGAAGAAAAACAGTTTTTTCATGAGCGAGAGAGACGGAGCGGAGCCTGCCGATGTTCGCTGAAAAGCCCGAATTGCGCCCCCGTGCCGGCGACTTCCAGTCGCCGCGTTGCGCGTAATTTCGTCAGGACGCGCTCGAAC
>JBJTAU010000564.1:0-4119 GCA_046090965.1 Limisphaerales bacterium
GTCAACGGCAGCGCCGACAGCACCGGTGAAGCCGCCTTGGGCATCGAGGAGGCCGCGCTCGTCACCACCTCGCTCCCCGGCAACCTCACCCTCCGCGCGGGCCGGTTCTTCGCGGACTTCGGCCGCCTCTCGTTCCGCCACGATCACGAGCTGCCCTTCGTGAACCGCCCGCTCGTGCTCGACAACTTCATCGCCGGCGAGTCGCGCACCGACGGCCTCGAAGTGAACTGGCTCTTCCCTACCCGCCAATACATCAACCTCGCGGCCGGCGTCGGCACGCATCTCGGCGGTGACGCCGTGCCGAATCCCGGCACGTTCCGCGCGGCGAGCGAGCTGACGTTCTGGACGCACCTCTCCTCGTTCTGGGAGTTGACACCCAACCTGACCTTGGAAGGCGGCCTTTCCGCGCTGCTGAACAACCGCACCGACGACCGTGGCGGTGCACTCGTGCAGGCCGACGGCAGCACGCTCACCGAACGCCGTCGCAAGGTCGCCGGCGTGGATCTCACGCTCCGCTACCAGCCGCTCGATGCCGCCGCGTATCGCGGCTTCGAGTGGGGCACGGAGTTGCTCTTCAACCACGGCGACTATGACTTCGACCCCGACGGCTCGCTCGACCCCGCGAACCCCACTGGCACGCCGGGCTTTCCCGCCCTCAACGGCGACGAGTTTCGCGGGCGCGTCCGCACCATGGGCCTCTACACCTACCTCGCCACCAAGCTCAACCGCGAGTGGACCACTGGCTTCCTCTTCGACTGGGTGCAGAACCTCCCCGGCGTGGCCGTCGCGCCTTATGCGCAGCCGGACACCTACCGTTACTCGCCCTACCTCACCTGGAAGCCCTCGGAGACGCACATGCTGCGTCTGCAATACAGCTACACCGCCGAGCGCCCCGCCTCCGGCCGCGCCGATGACCACGCGATCTACCTCCAGTGGACTTACGTCCTTGGCAGCCACTCGCACGGATTCCGTGACCGCTAAAACCCACAGTTCCGTTCAAACTTCAAACTTCCTCTGACCGAAATGAAAAACTTGATTCGCTCCCTTGCGTTCGCCGCGCTCTTTGCCTTCGCGGGCGACGCCGCCGCCGTCCTTCGTGTCGTCACCACCATCCCCGACCTTGCGGACATCACGCGCGAGATCGGCGGCAAACTGGTGGATGTCGAAAGCATCGCCACCGGCGTGGAAGATCCGCACGCCGTCCCGGTGAAACCCAGCCACGTCACCAAGCTCAACCGCGCCGACGCGGTCATCTGCATTGGCCTGGACAACGAGCACGCCTACCTGCCCGCGCTCCTGGAGGCGGGCCGCAACCCGCGCATCCTGCCCGGCAAGACTGGTTACATTGACACCTCGCGCGGCATTGCACCGCTCGAAGTGCCCAAGACGCTCAGCAAGTCCGAGGGCGACGTGCATCCCGCCGGCAACCCGCACTACAACCTCGATCCCGTGCTGGGCCGCACCATCGTGCGCAACATCTGTGACGGCCTCTGCCGCTGCGATGCGAAGAACGAGTCCGCCTACTGCGCGGGCCGCGACGCCTACCTCGCCAAGCTCGACGCCAAAATCGCCGAGTGGCAGAAGCTCGCCGCGCCGCTCAAGGGAGTGAAGTTCGTCTCGTATCACAACCACTGGGCGTATTTCTCTGAACGCTATGGGATGACCTACGAAGGCACCATCGAGCTGCGCCATGGCGTGGAGCCGACGGCCAAGCACATCATTGACCTCATCGCGCAAATGAAAGCCGACCAGGTCAAAATCGTCGTGCGCGAGCCGCAGTTCGCCGAGAAGACCCCCAACCATGTCGCCGCCCAGACCGGCGCGAAGGTCGTCAAGCTCGCCATCATGGTCGGCGGCGTCCCCGAGGCGAAGACCTACCTCGACCTCATTGACTACAACGTCCGCACGCTGCTCAAAGCCGTGCAGAACTGAGTCTGCGCACCAGCGCACCCAACCATTCCCCAGGCTAAACCGCGCCTGGACACGCGGGCCGTTAGTTGCCCGCTCCTGCGAAGGAAACCGGTGGCTGCCGGTTATGACTTTCCCGGCAGCCACCCTTTCCGGCCCAACGTGGAACCCAAATGTGGAACCATCCCTCATCGCCTGACCGCCGTGGCGCAGAGCGTCTGCTCGCAGCCCGGAGCGCAGGGGTGCCGCACGGCCTGTCCTTCGCCGTGTCTGGCACGCACCGTCCCTGCGTTCTGTTCCTGCTTTGCTCTGCGCCACTGCCGTCCGGCGAACAAGCGTTCCCCGCGCCAGGCGTGACGCGCTGATACTTGTGCTCCTGTTCGTGGTCTGCCTCTGCCTCGGGACCAGCCTCGAACGCTGGTCGCAGGACTCGCCCGTGCATCGCGCCCGTTCCGCTGACCTCCACTCCCTGCTCGTCGGCGACGGGCGCAAGCTGTTTGCGCAGCACTTCTTCACCAAGGCGGACGCCTATTTCCACAGCGGCTATTACCCGACCATCTTTGACAACCGCGTCGCCTTCCAGACTCCGCACATGGCCGCCGATGCCGGGGCGCTGGAGGAAAAAAACTCCGGCGACGAAGACGACTTCCTCTGCCCGCCGAAGGACTGGCTGGAAGCCTTCGGCCGCAAGTTCCGGCCCGCGAAGCACACCCATCTGGATCAGGGCGGCGCGCACGAAGGCGGCCGGCTCACCGCCAAGGAAATCGAACTCGGCAGCAGCCAGGACGTGCGCGAAATCCTTCCCTGGCTCCGCGCTTCCGCCGCGATGGACCCGCAGAAGATCGAGACCTACACCACCACCGCCTACTGGCTCCGCCAGCGCATGGGCCGGGTGGACGAGGCCGAGGCCTTCCTCCGCGACGGCCTGCGCGCAAATCCCGACAGCCACGAAATCCTCTTCGAGCTGGGCCGCATCGCCGAGGAAAACCGGAAAGACTCCGCCCGCGCCCGCAACCTGTGGGAACTCGCCCTCGCCAAGTGGCAGAAGTTCGAGTTGGCGAAGAAAGAACCCGACACCTTTAGCCTCCTGCAAATCGCCTCGCACCTCGCCCTGCTCGCCGAGCGCGAGGCCCGCTGGGACGAATGCCTTCACTACCTTGGCATCTGGAAACTCGCCTCCAAGCAGCCCGACGAAGTCGAGAAGCGCATCGCCGAGGTGCGAGAAAAACTCTCCTCCGAAACCAGCTCGAAACTCAAACCGCCAAACTCGAAACCATGAAAGCAAACCTCCTGACTCCGCTCCTCGCCCTCGCGCTGTCCTTGTCCGCCTGCAAAGACAAGCATGACGGCCACGACCACTCCAAGCACGGCACAGAGAAAGCCGTTGCGAAGCACGAGCACAAGCCGCCCCACGGTGGCGCGCCCGTGGAACTTGGCGAGGAGGAGTATCACCTCGAATTCGTCCGCGATGCCGAGGCCGGCAAACTCCAGCTCTACGTGCTGGACGGCGAGCTGGAGAAGTTCATCCGCATCGCCGCCGAGAGCATCGAGATCACCGCCACGGTCGCGAACGCGCCGCAGACGCTCACCTTCAAGCCCGTCGCCAACGCCGCCACCGGCGAGAAGGTCGGGGCCACCTCGCTCTACGAGGCGCAGGCCGACTGGCTCAAGACCGCGACCAACTTCGACGCCGTGGTGAAGCTCGTGGACGTGAAGGGCAAGGCGTTCAAGGACGTGAAGTTCAACTTCCCCAAAGGCAACGAAGCCAAATAGCCCACCATGAACTCCTCACGCCTCACCGCTCACGTCCTGGGCTGGTTCGCCGCACTCGCGCTCGCGCCGCTGTCCATCGTCGCCGCTGAGCCGCTCCGTGTCTGTGCCAGCACCACGGACCTCGACAGCCTCGCGCGCATCATCGGCGGGGCGCGCGTGCAGTCCTACTGCTTCAGCAAGGGCACGGAGGACCCGCACCAAATCGAGTTGAAGCCCAGCTTCGCGAAGGAATTGAGCCGCGCCGACCTCTATCTGCAAGTCGGGCAGGGCATCGAGAACGCATGGCTCGAAAAGCTCATGCGCTCCGTGACCAACGAATCGGTGAAGCCTGGCAAGAAGGGCAACTTGAATCTCGGTCGCAACGTGCGTCCGCTCGAAGGTGAGGCCGGCAAGAATGCGCCCAACAGTTTTCACGAGGAGGGTAACCCGCATTACTTC
>JBJTAU010000565.1:0-17694 GCA_046090965.1 Limisphaerales bacterium
GCGCGTGATGTCTTGGCAGGACCGCGTCATCCGCAGCCTGCCGGAAGTCGAGAGCGTCGGCGGCAAGCTGGGCCGCTCCGAGACCGCCACCGACCCCGCGCCCGTCGAGATGATTGAGACCACCATCATGCTCAAGCCCGAGTGGCTGCCCACGAATCGCACCAACCTCGGTTTCATCAAGATTCCCACCGTCTATCGCAACCCCGCGTGGCGCGCTGGCTCGACGAAGGAAACGCTCATCGCCGAACTCACCGAGAAGCTCGCGAACGTCCCTGGCTATGTGCCCGGCTTTTTGCAGCCCATTGAGAACCGCATCCTCATGCTCTCCACCGGCATCCGCGCGCAGCTCGGCGTAAAGATTCTCGGCGGCTCGCTCGATGAGTTGCAGCGCAAGGCCTTCGAGGTCGAGCGCGTCGTTCGCGAAGTGCCCGGCGCAGTGGGCGTCGCGCCCAGCCGCGTGCAAGGCAAGCCGTATCTCGAAGTCGAGGTGAACCGCGTGGCGATGGCGCGTTTCGGACTGCGCGCGCAGGACGTGCTCGACGCCGTCGAGACCGGCCTCGGCGGCAAAGTGATGAGCACCACCTACCAGGCCGCCGAGCGCGTGGACCCGCGCGAGCGCACGGGCATCCAAGTGCGTTTGCAGCGCGACGAACGCGACGACCTCGAACGCCTCGGTGACGTGCTCGTGGCCGCGCCCGGCGGGAAGCACATTCCGCTCGGACAGCTCGCGACTATTCGCCGCGCGACCGGCCCCAGCGAAATCGCGAGCGAGAACGGCCGCCTCCGCGTCTTCGTGCAGGCGAACGTGCAGGACCGTGACCTCACCAGTTTTGTCGAGGACGTGAAACGTCGCGTGGAAAAAGAAATCACCCCCACGCTCCCGCCCGGCATGACCATCGAATACAGCGGCGAATACGAGAACCTCGTGCGTGCGCAGCAGACGCTTTACTACATCTTCCCGGCGACCTTGCTCATCATCTTTCTGCTGCTCTACATGGTCTATCACTCGGCCAAGGAGGCCGCGCACGTCATCCTCGCCGTGCCGTTTGCGCTGACGGGCGGCGTCTTCCTGCAATACCTGCTGGGCTACAACTTTAGCGTGAGCGTGTGGGTGGGCTACATCGCGCTCTTCGGCACCGCCATCCAGACCGGCGTGGTGATGGTGGTGTATCTCGAGGAAATGGTGGCGAAGAAACAAGCCGAGCGTGCCGCCGCCTGCCAACCCTTCACGCGCGACGACCTCGTGCAAGCCATCAAGGACGGCGCGCGCCTGCGCCTACGGCCAAAAGTCATGACCGTGGCGACCATCGTGGCGAGCCTCCTGCCCATCATGTGGAGCCACCGTCCCGGCAGCGAAGTGATGCAGCCGCTCGCCACCCCCGTCATCGGCGGCATGGTGAGCAGCCTCCTGCACATCCTCGTGGTCACGCCGGTGATTTTCGCGATGCTCAGGGAGCGACAACTGCCCGGAGAAAAGTAAAGGGGCTCTAGTCCCTAGCGGCTGACTTTGTTCACTTCGAAGAAGTCCTTCATCCTTGTGTAGAGTTCGATCACTCTCGTTTCACGAGACAAGATCCCATCGAAATAGGATGACATGACGACATAATCAAAGTCGTGCATTTCATTGGTAATCCTTTCTTTCGGCATGGCTTCAATGCCTCCCTTTTCGAACCACTTCATGGTGGCTAAGCTGTAAACCATGACAGTTCGAGCAATCAGGCAGTTTTCAAGGAAGATGCTTTCAAGCTGTTCCTTGTTAGGCAATGCGCCTGAAACCGAATCCTTAAACGCGATGAAGCTGGATTGGTAAACGAATTCATAAACCTCTTGTGTCAAACGGCCGCTCCTAATCTCTTCCTTTAGAGTTGGGGTGAGCTTATCGCGAAGCGTTTTGACACCACCTTTAAGCATTCTTTCGTTGGTTTCGTGATCGAGGCGCTCTTGGGTTGCATCTCGTGCTGCGATCACGCGGGCTTCGTCCAAAGGGAAGCGTGAGATAGCGCCCCTCCGGAAATCCGATACGCGCCTCAGTAAGCTACGCATCCTCTTGGTAAGGCATTCGTCCAGCGGCGTCACAATCGCCTTCTTGTCCTGAAGTTCACGACGCATCAATTCCCCTCTGCCACTTGTGCAGAAGACTTGGTCGGGAAACTCTGACAGGACTGCCAGAGACTGTTGAACCCCGTAAATTGGATCTTCTCCTTTGACCATCTCGAAGACAGCCATGTCGGTGATAACCGCACCGTTATCGAGAGAGGCTAACAGATGAGATCGAAGCAGATTCTCAGAATGTTCCTTCCGGTCACGCAGGCAATTCTGGTCAATAACAAGCTTCATTCCGTGGAATGTGCCGTTAAACAGAGATACGGGTCCCCGTCCGAAACTCCGCCCGTGTCACGGGATGCAACGCAAACGTCATCGCCCGTGCTTGGCCGCCAAAGCGGCCCTTACCTCGCGTAACACGACATCTCCCGGAACCAGTTTTACGCACCCGTATTCCACCTCCGAGCACCGCTGCTGAACGACAGCGAACTGCGCCCCGTCGGTTTCCAAGTCGCAGCCGATGGTAGGCAGCAGCCGTTCGACGAGTTCGAGCCGGATGGACTCGGGCAGGGCGAGGGCTTCCTCATAGACGGTATCCGGTGTGGGCGTCATGGCTGCAAACCGTAGGCGTGCTGATACAGACCGTCAACGGCGGCATGTTTAGCAGCCTCCGGCAAATCTCGTGGTCACGCCGGTCATCTTCGCGATGCTGCGGGAGCGGGAACTCCAGCCTCACAGTCCCACCACAGCCAAGCCCTGAACAATTTTGCGGGCGATGTCCTTGCGCCGGGCGGGCGTCACCTCACCGCGCCGTTGCGTCAGCTTGGCTTTGGGCACGGTCCAGAGGAGGTCGCAGCGCACAAGGGTCTTCCAATCCAGTCCGTCAGCTTCGTCCAGCAGCGCTTCGTTGGCCTCGGGGTCACGCTCGGTGCCAAGACGGAGTGTGCGGCAGGCGAGCACTACGATTTCCGGTATGCGCTCCACGCGCACGGGGTTGGAGACGATGACCGCCGGATGTGTTCCCCATGCGAACTCCTAGTCCCACACTTCTCATGGACTCATTGCGGCTCCTCCTGCACTTGCGAGGCAGCCAATTGCGCGGCCGTAACCCCGGCGAACTCGTCAGGCTGCGAGTAAATCCGCTCCCACTCAGCGCGTGGCCCCGGGTCCATCGTCGTGACTCGTCCGGATTGCGGCTGCCGCAGCCAGTCGAGGAAAGCGTTCAGCCGGTCACCCGGAACTTCGGCTTCGGGGAAGGAGATGCGCGTCATGCCGTTGAGCCGTTCCACCGTAATCATGGCATTAACGTAGGTGTCCTCGTCAGCAGCGTCAACGGCGGCATGGTGAGCAGCCTCCTGCACATCCTCATCGTGACGCCGGTGATCTTCGCGATGCTGCGGGAGCGGGAGTTGAAGGGGCAGAGCACGGGGAGTGGTCGCAAAATCTAGGGTTGCCCGCCGAATACAAGCCCGGCTGCTGGATCTTGATCCGGCCCTCGGGTAGCGACATGGGTTTCGGCAACCTCCAAGCGCAGGCCTCGCAAGCAGCGCCCACCGGGAATTGGCAGGACTGGGGCGGCCCGCACTTGCGGCACAACAAGCGCAGCAACGTGGGCTTCTTGGACGGGCACGTCGAGACGCTGGAATCCGCGGGCTGGTATTACTCGAACACCCCGTGGACGGATCCGGCGTTGGGTGGACCGTGAGGTGCCACAGACGTTAGATCTTCTTGGCTTTCTTCTTCGTTTCGCCGTCGGCGGGTGACCGGGACTTGGTCGGGTCCATGCGCTGATAATCCGCTTCCGTCGGGCCGCCGCCGAACTGCTTCCAATACAGCTCGGCGAACGGATTCAACTTCGGGCCGAGGACTTTCTCATTCACGAGCAGCGGTTGGCAGTCGCTCCACCACTGATCGTAGGCGGCGGCGAGTTGCTTCACCACTTCGGGATGCTGCGCGGCCACGTCGGTCTGCTGGCCGGGGTCGGCTTTCACGTCGTAGAGCTGCCACTTGGGTTGCGCGCCGCCGTTGGGGGAGATGAGTTGCCAGCGCGTGTTGCGGACGCTGCACATGGCGAACTTGGATTGGTTCGGGTCGGCGAACTTCGGCCAGCGGCCTTGGTGCGTGAACTGGAGTCGGTCCGGCAACGTGGCGCTAGGCTTCTCCAAGAGCGGCACGAGGCTGCGGCCTTCCACTTGGTTCTTCACGTCGTCGGTGAGTTTCGCGCCGGCGATTTCGGCAAGGGTCGGGAAGAAGTCAATGTGCGCGGAGAGCACGCCGCAGTCGGCGGGCGTGAGCGTGCCGGGCCAGCGCCAGAAGGAACTCGCGCGGGTGCCGCCGAGCCACGCGGTAACTTTTGCGCCACGCATCCCGGCGTTCCACACGGGCACGCCGGCGGTGCCGCCGTTGTCGTTCATGAAGATGACGAGCGTGTCCTTCGCGATGCCCCATTCGTCGAGCTTCGCCAGCACCTTGCCGATGTTCTGGTCAATGTTGTGGAGCATCCCGAAGAAGCTGGCGATCTGGTCGTTCGGGGCCTTGCCGTCGTAGAGCGCCTTGTCCTCGGGCCGCGCGATGTAGGGGCCGTGCGGGGCGTTCGAGGGGAGGTAGCAGAAGAAAGGTTTGCCGGCCTTGCGCTGCGCATCCATCCACTGCGTCGCCTGGGAGTAGAAGACATCGGTGCAGTAGCCGGTGGTCTTCTCGAACTTGCCGTTGTGGAGGATGGCCGGGTCGAAATACTTGTTGCCCGGCGCGTCACCGCAACTGCCTGGGTAGCTCTGCCCGATGCCGCCCGCGCCGTGGATGAACATCTCGTTAAAGCCGCGCCGACTGGGCCAATACTCCGGTTCGTCTCCGAGGTGCCACTTGCCAAAGATGCCGGTGGTGTAGCCCGCGCTTTGGAACACTTGCGCGAGCGTGGTGGCCTTCAGGGTCAGGCGCTCGCGTTCGAGGATGGTGTGGGTGATGCCGGTCTTGAACTCGTGCCGGCCGGTGAAGAGCGCGCTGCGTGTCGGCGCGCACGTGGGGCTGACGTGGAAGTCCGTGAAGCGCACGCCCTCGGCGTGGAGGCGATCCATGTTGGGCGTCTTGAGGACCGGGTTGCCGTGGGCGGAGACGTCGCCGTAGCCCTGGTCGTCGGTGAAGAAGAAGAGGATGTTCGGGCGTTTGCCGGCGAGCGCGGCGGAGGCTGGGTCGGCAAGGAAGGACAGCAGTGCGATGAGGGCGAGGCGGAGGAGCGGGGCGTTCATGCGGAGCCAATTCATGCCCGGACAGACGCGCGCTGGCGAGAGGAAGTCACAGCGGTGCGGATCGTAGCAAAGCAAGCGTCCGACTAGTTCCGTTTCTGTAGCTTGAGGAAGTTCGCCATGAGCAGCCGGCCGCTCTCCGTCAGGATGCTCTCGGGGTGGAACTGCACGCCCCAGATGGGCAGCTCGCGGTGGCGCACGCCCATGATCTCGCCCTCGTCCGTCTCGGCGGTGATTTCGAGACAGGCGGGCAAGGTGTCGCGCTTGATGACGAGCGAGTGATAGCGCGTGGCGTTGAAAGGATTCGGCATTCCGGCGAAGAGGTCTTCGCCGTTGTGGCGGATCGGCGAAGTTTTGCCGTGCATCATGCGGTAGTTCACGACGACCTCGCCGCCGAAGGTGTGGCCAATGCACTGGTGGCCGAGGCACACGCCGAAGAGCGGCAACTGCGGGCCGAAGGTGCGGATGATGTCGTTGGAGAGACCGGCCTCGCGCGGCGAGCAGGGGCCTGGCGAGACGAGGATGCGCTCCGGCTTGAGGTCGCGGATCTGGTCGAGCGTGACCTCGTCGTTGCGCACGACGCGGAGGTCCGCCTTCAACTCGCCGAGATACTGGACGAGGTTGAAGGTGAACGAGTCGTAGTTGTCGATGACCAGAATCATGCCGGACGCGGGCGGGAAGCTACCGGCGCAACGCCGGTTTGGAAACTGCAAATCCGATCTGCGGCCCGCTCGCGACGCCGCGATGGCGGGCCTACCGTCCGTCCGATGAAACAGTTGATGGAGCGGTTCGTCTGCCCTTGGCACCGATGCCTAGCGGCCGACAAAGATCCGCCCCACTTCGCACTGCGCTTGTGCTGCTGTGCCTGCTGCTGCCCGCTCGCGCGGCGGAGCCGAAGCCCCACTGGGCTTTTCAGCCGGTGCGCAAGCCCGCGCTGCCTGCCGTGAAGGACGCGAAGTGGCCGCGCTCGCCGGTGGACGCCTTCATCATCGCGCCCCTCGAGCAGCGGAACTGGAAGCCCGCGCCGCCCGCGGCCCGGGCGGACTGGCTGCGCCGCGTGACGTTCGACCTCTCCGGCCTGCCGCCCACGCCGGAGGAGCTTGCGGCATTCCTCGACGATCCGGCTCCCAGTGCCGAGGAGCGCGTGGTGGACCGGCTCCTCGCCAGCCCGCGCTACGGCGAACGCTGGGCGCAGCACTGGCTGGATGTGGTGCGCTTCGCGGAGACCGAGGGCTTCGAGTATGACCGGCACATCCCGGACGCGTGGCGGTTCCGCGATTACGTGATCGCTTCGCTCAACGCAGACAAGCCCTTCGACCGTTTCATCACGGAGCAGCTCGCCGGCGACGAACTTGATCCGGCCAGCCGCGAGTTGCAGACCGCGTCCATCTTTCACCGGCTCGGCGCGGTGCGGCGCAACGCGGGCAACCCGGAGATCGCCCTCAGTCGCAACGAGGTGCTCACTGAGCGCACGGACATCGTCGGCACGGCGTTCCTTGGCCTCACGATCGGCTGCGCCCGCTGCCACGACCACAAGCTCGAGCCGTTCACGCAGAAGGATTACTACCAGTTGCAGGCCTACTTCGCCGCCACGGACGAGCACAACATCACGCTCGCAAGCGCCGAGGAAAAGCAGACTTGGGACGCGCGCACGCAGCAGCACCAGGCCGCCGTCGCTGACTTGAAGAAGAAACTTCGCCCGGCCACGGGTGAGGAGCACACGCGTCTGATGGCGGAGTTGGAGGCCCTAGAAGACCAGGCTCCCGATCCGCTCGCGACCATCCCGGCGACTTGGAACAACGCGGCGAAGCGCACGCCCATCCACGTCCTCAAGCGCGGCGAGTGGGAGAAGAAAGGCGAGGCCGTCGGCCCGCGCCCGCCGGATCGGTTGGTGACGAGAGAGCTCGCGGAACTGCCCGCCGCCACGAGCGCTCCGCGCACGCAGCTCGCGCAGTGGATCGCCAGTCCGGCGAACCCGCTCACGGCGCGGGTCATCGTCAACCGCGTCTGGCAGCAGCACTTCGGCGCGGGCCACGTGCGGACAGCGAACGACTTCGGCTTGAACGGCGAGCGGCCGAGCCATCCTGAGTTGCTCGACTGGCTCGCGGCGACGTTCGTCGAGAACGGCTGGCAACTGAAGCCGCTGCATCGGCTCATCGTGTTGAGCAGCACCTACCGGCAAGCTGGAAGTTCAATCGCCACCGCAGCCGCCACGCGCGCTGACCCGGACAACCGCCTGCTCTGGCGCTTCACCCGCCGCCGTCTCTCGGCCGAGGAGATTCGCGACGCGATGCTCGCGGTGTCGGGCCGGCTGAACCCGAAGGCCGGCGGCCCCAGTGTGATGATCCCGGTGGACGCCGAGTTGACGAAGCTCCTCTACAAGCCCTCGCAATGGGTGCCCGCGAGACATGCTGGCGAGCACGACCGCCGCTCGGTCTATCTCATGGCCAAGCGCAATCTGCGCCTGCCGTTCATGGAGACGTTTGACGCGCCGGCGTTGCAGGCGAGCTGTGCCCGCCGTGAAGCCAGCACCCACGCACCGCAAGCGCTCGAGCTGCTGAATGGCCGGCTGGCCAACGACCTCGCCGGCGCGTTTGCGCACCGCCTCGAAACCGAGTGCGGCGGCGATCCCCAGCGCCTCGTCACCCGCGCCTACGCGCTGGCCGTGGGCCGCGCGCCGACCGATGCGGAACTGCGGCTCTCGCTCGCCTTCTTGCGCGAGCAGCCGTTGCGGGAATTCGCCTTGTCCGTTTTCAATCTCAACGCATTTCTTCATGCGCCCTGAACTGCACGAACGCCCGACCCGCACCCGACGTGAGTTCGTCCGCGATGCCTGTTGCGGCTTTGGCGGGCTGGCGCTGGCGGCGCTGCTTCAGGAGGAGGCGCGCGCGGCGGCCAGCCCGCTGGTGGCGCACGCGCCGCATCTGCCCGCCAAGGCGCGATCCGTCATCTTCCTTTTCATGGCCGGCGGGCCGAGCCACATCGAGACTTTCGACCCCAAGCCCTTGCTCAACCAGCTCTCCGGCCAGCCACGGCCCAAGGAGTTCGGCGATGCCAAATACCAGTTCATCCAGAACGGCGCGAAGCTGCTCGGCACGCGCCGCAAATTCCAGCAGCACGGTCGCAGCGGCCTCGAGGTCTCCGACCTCTTCCCGCACCTCGCCGGCTGCGTGGACGATCTCGCGGTCATCCGCTCCTGCCACGGCGACGCGGTGGTGCACTCCGCCGCGCAGTATGAGCTGTTCACCGGCCGCGTCGCGCCGGGCTTTCCCAGCCTGGGCGCGTGGCTTCTCTACGGCCTGGGGGCGGAAAGCCGTTCGCTGCCCGGCTATGTCGTGATGCCGGACCCGCGCGGCGCGCTCGAGGCGGGGCAGCCGATGTTCATGCACGGCTTTCTGCCGGCGGTGTATCAGCCGACGATGTTCCGCCCCGGCGGGCAGCCGGTGCTGAACCTCAACCTGCCCGCCAACGTCTCGCTTACGCAGCGCGAGCGCACGCTGAAGTTCATCCGCGAGTTGAACCAGGCCACGCTCACGCCGGCGGACCTCGAATTCGACGCGCGCATCAACGCTTACGACCTCGCCTTCAAGATGCAGACCGAGGCTCCCGCCGTGCTCGATCTCAGCCGCGAAAGCCCGGAGACGCTCGCCCTCTACGGCGTGGGCCGCGAGCCGACGCACGACTACGGCCGCCGCTGCCTGCTCGCGCGCCGGCTGGTCGAGAGCGGCGTGCGCTTCGTGTGTGTCGTGGCCGGCGGCGGCGCAGGCAACCAGCAGTGGGATGCCCACACCGACATCGAGGAAAACCACCTGCGCAAGGCCGCCGAGACCGACCAGCCAGTGGCGGGCCTGCTGAAGGACTTGAAGCGCCGCGGTCTGCTCGACAGCCCGCTGGTGCTGTGGGGCGGCGAGTTTGGCCGCTCGCCCGAGGCCGAGTCCGGCAAGGGCCGCGACCACCACAACCTCGGCTTCAGCATGTGGCTGGCCGGTGGCGGCGTGAAGGGCGGCACCGTCGTCGGCGCGACGGACGCCATCGGCATGCGTGCCGTCGAGCGTCCGTATCACTTCCGCGACCTTCACACGACAATCCTTCACCAGCTCGGGCTGGAGCAAAACCACCTCACCTACCCGCACCTCGGCCGCAACGAGCGCCTCACGTTCCTCGAGGGCAAGGTGATTGAAGAGATCGTGTGATTCGGAACGAGCTACTGGAAGGCGCGAGTAGTTGTCGAAACTTACTTCCCGCCCGCCGGCAGCACTTGCACCGTGAGTGAGGACGCCGCGTTGCTCGTGCGATAGACGCGCTGCGTCGCCTTGCGGAAGTCCTCGGGCTTCGCCGTCGGGATGTTCACGAAGGTCTGCGGGTTGCGGTCCACGAGCGGGAACCACGAGCTTTGCACCTGCACCATCACGCGGTGTCCGCGCCGGAAGGTGTGGAACACGTCCGGGATGGTGAACTCGAGCTTTGTGACCTCGCCGGGCTTGAACGGCTCGGGCTTCTCGAAGCTGTTGCGGAACTTCCCGCGAAACACGTCGCCGCGCACCAGCTGCTGGTAGCCGCCCATGCGCACACGCGCGGGGTTCGGCACCGGGTCGGGGTAATCGCCGGCATAGACGTCCACGAGCTTGATGACCCAGTCCGAGTCCGTGCCGGTGGTGGAGACGTGCAGCGTGGCCTTGAGCGGCCCGGCGAGGGTCAGGTCCTCCGTGAGCGGCTCGGTCTCATACACCAGCACGTCCGTCCGCGACGCCGCGAAGCGCTGGTCGTGCAGCGGATACGCGCGCGGGTAGGTGTTGGCGTGCTCCAGCGTGTAAGGCACCGGCTTGGCCGGGTCGCTCACATATTCGTCGAAGGCGCTGGCCCCGGCGGAAGGCGGCGTGAAGGCCAGCGCACCGGCGGCCTGGAAGAACAGCGTCTTGCTCACCGCCGACTTCGGCGGCCAGGCGTCGAAGCGCCGCCACTGCTGCGTGCCGGTCTCGAAGACGTGCGCCTCGACGGGCGTGTGGTTCGTGTCGCCCTTGAGGAAGCGGCGGAAGAACGGCAGCTCGATCTTCTCACGGTAGAACTCTCCGGTCTTCGCGCGGAAGTTGATGTCGCCGAGCTTATCGCCATCCAGCCGGCCCCAATCACCGTGCGCCCACGGGCCCATCACGAGGACGTTGGTGATGCCGGGGTTCATGCGTTCCGTGTTGCGATAGACCTCGAGCGGCCCGAACAAATCCTCCGCGTCAAACCAGCCGCCCACGGTCATCACGGCACAGCGCACGTTCTTCAAGTGCGGCCGGATGTTGCGCGCCTGCCAGTAGGCGTCGTAGGTGGGATGTTCGAGGAACTCCTTCCACTCGGGCGAACGGCCCTTGAGCAGCCGCGTCTCGGAATTGCCCAGCGGTCCCATGCGCAGGAAAAAGTCATAGGCGTCCGGCGTCTGGAAGTTAAACCACTTGATGTCGTCGTGCAGCGGGTCCTCCGCGCGCTGCGCGAAGCGGTAGAAGAAGTCGAAGTTTTGCGAGAGGAAGAACGCGCCGTTGTGGTTCAAGTCGTCGCCGATGAACCAGTCCGTCACGGGCGCCTGCGGCGACGCGGCCTTCAGCGCCGGGTGCGAGTCAATCATCCCCATCGCCGTGTAGAAGCCGGGATACGAGATGCCGAACATGCCGACTTTGCCGTTGTTGTTGCGGATGTTCTTCACCAGCCAGTCAATCGTGTCGAACGCGTCGGAGCTTTCGTCCGTGTCCTTCGGGCCCTTGCGCGGGTTGAACGGCCGCACGTGCATGTATTCGCCCTCCGAGCCATAGCGCCCGCGCACGTCCTGCGTGACGAGGATGAACCTGTCCCGCGCCAGCGCGCGGAACGAGCCGGTCGGGCTGGTGTAATTTTCCGAGCCGTAAGGCTTCAGCGCATACGGCGTGCGCGTGAGCATGATGGGCCACGGCTGCGAGTCGTCCTTGGGCACATACACGCGCGTAAAGAGCCGCACGCCGTCGCGCATCGCGATGCGGTGCTCGTATTTGGTGTAGTGCTCCGCGAACCACGCGGCGTTCGTGTCCGCTCCCGGCTCCGCCGCCGGGGCGGTGAGCGTGAGCAAGGACAGGCCGGTGGCAAGCAGGAGAAGGAAAGGATGCGGGGCAATCATGCGATGCATTGTCCGCAACCGTGAAACGTCAGCAAGCGGGAACTCGGCACCGGGTCCAACCCCGCTACCGGCGTAGCACGAACTCCTTCGCGTTCACCAACCCCCACAGCACGTCCTCGACGCCCGTGCGCCGGTCCTTCGCCTTCTCAATATGCGCGGTGGTCTTCGCCAGCTCCGTCTCGCTCGGAGCGCGGGTGAGCGCGGTCCAGTAGAGTTCCTCGACGACGGCGCGGTTGGATTTGCCTGAGTCGAGCAACGCGGCCAGGCGGTTGTCGGAGCGGGTGAGCAGCTCGTTGACCGACGGGCCCGAGATCATGAAGAACGCCTGGCCCATGCTCGTGTCCGTGGAGCGTTCGCACTCGCAGGTGAGCAAACGCGGCGGTTTGCCGAACATGGCGAGGAACACGTCTGGCGACATCTGCGCGCGGCGGCCGCGCCGGCCCTCAATGCGTGCGCCGGGCAGTTCCACCGCGCGCGTGCCGGCGGGCTGGCCCTTGAACTCGGCGGACACTCCCGCGACCTGGTGCAGCGTGTCGAACATCTGCTCCGCGGTGAGCCGGCGCAGCGGGGCGCGGGCGTAGTTCAGTTCGTCGCTGCCGTTGGTGTCGTTCGGCTCGCTGGCGGTCTGGTAGGCGCGCGAGTTCATGATGAGCCGAATGACGTGACGGAGGTTGAAACCGCTTTGCACAAACTCCTTCGTCAACGCGTCCAGCAGCGCGGGATGCGACGCGGGGTTCGTCGCGCGGAAGTCGTCAATCGGGTCCACGATGCCGCGACCCATGAGGTGAAACCAGATGCGGTTGACCTGCGAGCGCGCGAAGAGCGGGTTGTCTGGCCGGGTCATCCACGCGGCGAGCGCCTCCAGTTCGTCCTGCTTCTCGAAGTCCTGTTTCGCCACGCCGAGGAAGCGCGGCTCGGCGGCCTTCTCCGTGCGCGGGTTCGTGACGCTGCCCTTGCGCGCAAGGTAAACGATCTGCTCGCCGATGAACTCGTGCTTGTCGTTTTTGTCGCGCCGGTTGTTCTCGAGAATCTTGTAGTCCACGCGGGCGAAGAGCGCGGCCCAATCGTAGTAGTCATCCTGCGTCCAGCGATCGAACGGGTGGTTGTGGCATTGCGCGCACTGGAGCCGCGTGCCGAGGAAGACCTGCGCCGCCGCCTCCGCGCGGATTACCGGCGTGCGATTGGCGCGGTAGAAGTTCGCCTCCGGGTTCGCGTAAGTGCTGCCGCGGGATGCGATCAGCTCGCGAGCGAACTGATCCATGGGCTTGCCGCTGGCGATACTCGCGCGCAGCCAGCGGTGGAAGTCCTGCATGCCCTTCGCGTCGAGCGTCTTCTCCTCCACGCGCAGCAAGTCAGCCCACTTGAGCGCCCAGAAATCGGCGAACTCGGGGCGTTCGAGCAGTTCATCAATGAGCGCGGCGCGTTTGCCCGGCGGGGCCAGTTCCGAGTTTGGAGTTTGGAGTTTCGGGTTTGCCGCCGGCGTCCCCGCGTTGCCGACAAAGCGTTTTGCCTCCTCCGCCGAGGGCAGGATGCCGAGCAGATCGAGATACGCGCGGCGGAGGAAGACCTCATCGCTGGCAAGCGTGCTCGGGTTCTGCCGCAGCGTCTGGAGCTTCGCGAAGACGTGCTCGTCCACGAAGTTGTGCGGCTGCGGGTTCGACCACTTGAAGCCGGGTCGCGCGGGCACGAACGCCAGCCGCACCGGTTCCTGCAAGTGGAGGAAGCGCACGAGCAGCGTGGTCTCGCCGGATTCCTTCCGCGTGACCAACCCGTGCGAGGACACGTCGGCCACGGCGACGTTCACGACCTCGTAGCAGGCGAACTTCGTCACGTCGCGCGTGGAACCGTCGGAGAATGTCGCGGCGACCTTCACCTCCACGGAGCTGGCCGGCTCGATGAGGAACCGCTCGCGGGGCGTGACTTCGATCTTCGCCAGCGTCGGCGCACCGGGCGACTGCCGCTTCGCGCCGCCGGCGATCCACTCGCGCAGCGTGCGATACTCCCACGAGTCCTTGTCGAAGCGTTTGCCGCCCTCGTGCGCGACGGCCTGCGTGGCCTTGAGCAGCAGTAGGCTTTCGTCCGGCGACATCGCATTCACCCGCCGCCCGAACTGATCCTGCACCAGCGCCGCGAAGTCGTAGTCGAGATCGCCACCACGCAGCGAGAGCTTGAAGCCGCCCTTGCCAGTGGCGTTGCCGTGGCAGGTGCCGAGGTTGCAGCCCGCTTTGGAGATGACCGCCGCCACGTCGGTCTGGAAGGTGACTTCCGCGCGCAGCCAACCGGTCGCCAGCCAGAGGGCGGCGAGGCAGAGCAATTGTCGTTTCGCGGAGTTCACGGTGGCAGGCTAGCGCGCAGGCGAGCGGTTGGACAGACGAGTTTCGCGAGCGGGAGTTTCCGGGGCTCGCTTCGCCACCGCCGGACTGTCCCCTTGAGCCGCTCCCGGCCTGCCGCGATAACTCCCGCGCCTGATGAACATCTACGAGGAATTGCAGTGGCGCGGTCTGGTGGCGGATTGCACGGACGCGTCGGAGTTGCAGCGGCAACTCAGCCTGCGGCCCGTCACGCTTTACTGCGGCTTTGATCCCACGGCGGATTCGCTGCACGTCGGCTCGCTCGTGCCGCTCCTTGCGCTGCGGCGCTTTCAGAACGCCGGGCATTCCCCCATCGCGGTCGCGGGCGGCGCGACCGGCAGCATCGGCGACCCCAGCGGCAAGACGGCGGAACGGCAGCTTCTCACCAAGGACCAAATCGCCGCGAACGTCGAGGCGGTCCGCCCGCAGCTCGCGCGGCTGCTGGACTTCAACGTCGAGCCAAACACCGCCTCGCTTGTGGACAACGCCGAGTGGACCGCCGGAGTCTCGTTCCTCGATTTCCTCCGCGACATAGGGAAGCACTTCACGGTCAACCAAATGGTCGCCAAGGAAAGCGTCCGCGCGCGCATGGAGGACCGCGAGGTGGGCATCAGCTACACGGAGTTCAGCTACATGCTGCTTCAGGCCTTCGATTTCTACGTGCTCGCGCGCGATCAGGGCTGCGACCTGCAAATCGGCGGCTCCGACCAGTGGGGCAACATCACCGCCGGCACGGACCTCATCCGCAAGAAGCTCGGTCAGCCCGCGTGGGGTCTCACGCTCCCGCTCATCACCAAGGCCGACGGCACCAAGTTCGGCAAGACCGAGGCCGGCACCGTGTGGCTCGATGCCAAGAAGACCAGCGTCTATCGCTTCTACCAGTTCTGGATCAACACGGCGGACAACGACGTCATCAAGTTCCTGAAATACTTCACCTTCCTGAGCCGCGAGGAAATCGAGGCCTTGGAGAAAGCCCACGCCGCCAACCCCGGCGCGCGTGAAGCGCACCGCGCGCTGGCCAAGTCCGTGACCGATCTCATCCACGGCGAAGCCGCCACACAGGAAGCCATCCGCGCCAGTGAAGTGCTCTTCGGCGCGCCGCTCGACGGCCTCAGCGAAGCCACGTTCAACGACATCGTCGGCGAAGTGCCGACCAAGCCGCTCGAAGCCGCGAAGCTCGCCGCGCCCGGCCTGCTGCTCACCGAAGCCCTCGTCCACACCGGCCTCTGCCCGAGCAAGGGCCAGGCGCGCAAGGACGTGGAAGGCGGCGGCATCTACGTGAACAACGTCCGCGAGGCCAACAGCCAGCGCACACTCACCAGTGCCGACCTCCTCTTCGGTAAGCACGTTCTCCTCCGCAAGGGGAAGAAGAACTACACCGTGCTGACGGTGCAGTGACCTGTAGCGGCGGTCTGCGACCGCCGAACTGCGGGACGCGGTAGCTCGCTGTCATTCCCTCGACTTTCTGCTTCCGTAACTCGGCGGTCACAGACCGCCGCTACAGCCGCCAGCCTTGCCCTCCGCTCCGTTGCCCCGTAGAAAGCGCGCGTGAAACAACCTGCCGCTTCCGCTCCCGCTGCACTTTCGCCCGGCCTGCGCCGCTTCCTCTACGGCACCGCCGCCACCACGGGCGCAGCCATCCTCGTCGTGGAAATCCTCGGCGCGAAACTGCTCTCGCCCTACGTCGGCACGTCGCACTTCGTGTGGACGGCGCAGATCGCCGTGACGCTCGTGTCGCTCGCGGCGGGCTACTGGTTCGGCGGCTGCCTAGTTGACCGCTCGCAAAACCTCCGCCGGCTCTACTCCTGCATCCTGCTGGCCGGCGTGTATCTCGCGGGCACCGTGCCGTTCACGGCGAAGGTCGCGTTTGCCTGCCTGCAATTTCCCCTCGCGGTCGGCTCGCTGCTGGCGTCGCTGTTTCTCTTCTTCGTGCCGCTCACGCTGCTTGCCACGGTCGGGCCGTTCGTCATCCGCGTGCTCACCTCGGCGGTGGCGGATGTCGGCGGGACGGTCGGACGGCTCTCGGCCATCAGCACGCTGGGCAGCGTGCTAGGCACGGTGCTCATCGGCTACGTGCTCGTGCCGTTCCTGCCGAACTCGGTGACGATGTTTGCCACGGCCGGGGTGCTCATGGCCGTGTCGGCCGCCTATTTCGTCGGCTGGCGTGCGGCAGGTGATTCGCTCAACGGCCCGGTGGTGCTCGTTGCGCTCGGCCTCTTCCTCGGCTGGGCCGGCGTGCGCGTGGACGCCCGGCCGCCGACCAGCGACATGACCGAACTGCTCCGCCGCAACTCGAACTTCGGCATGCTCCAAGTCTTCGAGACCTTCGGCGGCGCGCGCCGCTACTACCTCAACGACTACCTCACGCAAAACACCTACGACCCCGAGGCGAAGCAAAGCGTTTCGCTCTTCACCTACGGCCTGCACGGCTTCGCGCGCGTTTACACCCGTGAAATCAAGGACGTGCTTTGCATCGGCATGGGCGTGGGCATCGTGCCCATGCAGTTCGCCCGCGAAGGTGCGCGCGTGGACGTGGTGGAAATCAACGGTGCGGTCGTGGACGTGGCGCGGGCGCACTTCGACCTCGAACCGGAGAAACTCAACCTCACCATCGGTGACGGCCGGCAATTCGTGAACGCCGCCACGCAGCAATACGACGCGGTCATCCTCGACGCGTTCCTCGGCGACTCCTCGCCCTCGCATCTGATGACGCGCGAAGCCTTCGCCGCGATGCACCGCGTGCTCCGGCCCGAGGGCGTGCTGGTCATCAATTGTTTTGGCGAGTTCGAGCCGGGCACGGATTACTTCACGGCCTCACTGGACAAGACGCTCAAGGCCGTCTTCGGCACGGTGCGCATCCACGCGAGCGGGAATGGCAACGTCTTCTTCGTCGCCACGCCCGCGAAGGAGCTGGTGCAGCATCGCACGCTGGACTTCGACGCGATGCACGGGACGGTGCGGCAGCAGGCGCGCGAGGCGCACGAAGGCGTGAAGACGACCAACCCCGCAAGCGGCATCTTGCTCACGGACGACTTCAACCCGGTGGAATTCCACGACGCGAAGAACCGCGAGCCGTTCCGCCGGCAGCTCGCCTTCTCGATGCGGCCGAGATGAGTCTGGGCCGTAGTGGCCACGTCCACGCGACGCGCAAAACACGTCCACGCCGCTACGAAACGCTCGGGTAGCACCCGCCTCCGGCGGGTCGTGCCGGGCGTCCCGCCCAGCACACGGCGTGGAGCGGAACAGGCGTGAGTTCAGTGATTGCCGTGCCGCTGTCGCGCCAGCGGTTCACCCCTTCGTTGTCGCCACCTGTTCTCCTCCTCCGCCCCCGCCGCGGGCGGGACGCCCGCCGCGACCCGCGAGACGCGGGTGCCACCCAAGGCGAGAGCTTTGCGCTTTGCACTTCGGACGCAGCGGGTTTTGATGGCCGCGCCCGTGCACACCATCTACTTCGACTACAACGCCACCACGCCGCTCGATCCGCAGGTCCGCGCGGCGATGTTGCCGTTCCTTGATGAAGTCTGGGGCAACCCCTCCAGCGTCCATCACGTCGGCCGCCGCGCGCGGGCGTTGCTCGATGACGCGCGCGACCGCTGTGCCGCCGTGCTCGGCTGCAAGGGCAGCGAAGTCGTCTTCACCAGCGGCGGCACGGAGAGCAGCAATCTCGCGGTGTTCGGCGTGGCGCGGCTACTACGCGACAAGGGCCGCCATCTCATCACCTCCAGCGTCGAGCACCATGCAGTGCTGCACTGCTTCGACTACCTGGAACGCAAGGAAGGCTTCGCCGTCACGCGCCTGCCGGTGGACGCCACGGGCCGCGTGAGCGTGGACGACCTCCGCCGCGCGTTGCGGCCCGACACCACGCTCGTCAGTGTGATGGCCGCGAACAACGAGACCGGCACGCTGCAGCCCGTCGCGGAACTCG
>JBJTAU010000566.1:0-5107 GCA_046090965.1 Limisphaerales bacterium
CACCCGTGAGTTCAACCTGACGAACGCGCCCGCAGTGGGATTCGTCGAGCCGACTGGCAGGCCGGGCGAGTTGTTCCAAGCGTGGTCGGGCGTTTCGAGGCGCTTGAGGCTTTGCACGATGCGCAGCGGCTTGGGCGGAAACTTGTCGAGATCCTGATACGCGCCGAGGGCGAGGAAAGAGCCGTAGGCAGTGCCGTGTGCTTTGCGAGCGTCGTTGTCGTAGCCACCGTCCGGCTTGCGAAAGGTTTCGAGCCGGGCGAGCAGGGCCTTCGGCAAGCCGACGGGCATTCGCTTCTTTCCCAGCGACGGCCAGCAGCGCGCGAGCGACGTGAGGTGAACCAAGTCCAACCCTTCGCCTTCACCAAACGTCTTCAGCCACGCTTCCAGCTGCGCGTCGGGGAACTCGGCTTGCAGCGCTTCGCAACCGTTGAGCGTGAAGACGGTGTAGTAGAGGTCAGGGCGACCCGAGCGGTCGCGGCCGCCGCCCGCGTCGGTCCACTGGCGGCGGTAGAACTCGCGCACAAGCTCGGCGGAATCGCCGAGCAGCTTCGCGCCGAGGCGGGCGACTTGGAGGAGTTCGATGCGGACGCTCACGGCGCGAGCATCGACGGAAGCGCGCGGGGAGTCAGGCAGTTTTCTCTGACTGGCTCGGAGCTTGAAGCGCCCCCAACGGTCGCGCACACTGCGGACACCTGACCATGAAACGCATACTGCCACTGCTGCTCCTCACACTCGCGCTGACCGCCCGCGCGGCCGACGAGTTCAAGATCACCCCCTACCACGAGGTCCAGCCCGGCGTGCCGCAGGGCAAGCTCATCAAGATGCCCGAGTGGCGCAGCAACATCTTCACGAACACCGTGCGCGACTGGTGGGTTTACGTCCCGGCGCAATACAAGGCGGAGAAGCCCGCGTGCGTGATGGTGTTTCAGGACGGGCACGACTACGTGAACCTCAAGGGCAACTGGCGCGTGCCGACGGTCTTCGACAACCTCATCGCCAAAGGCGAAATGCCCGTGAGCATCGCGATCCTGCTGAATCCCGGCAACGATGTGAGCAAACCCGCGCCGAAAAGCCCGTGGCAGGTCAGCAACCGCAGCTTCGAGTATGATTCGCTGGGAGACCGCTACGCGCGCTTCCTTCTTGAAGAGATTTTGCCCGAGGTCGGCAAGCAGTATGCCCTTACCACCGACCCCGCCGGCCGCGCCATTTGCGGTGCCAGCAGCGGTGGGATTTGCTCGTGGACGGTCTGCTGGGAGCGGCCCGATGCTTTTCGCAAGGCCCTTACGACCATCGGCAGCTACACGAACATCCGCGGCGGCCACGTCTATCCGGCGATGATCCGCAAGACTGAGCGCAAGCCCATCCGCGTCTCCATCCAGAGCGGCACCGACGACGTGAAGAACGACTTTGGCGACTGGTTCATCTGCAACCAGCAGATGGCCTCCGCGCTGAAGTTCGCCGGCTACGACGTGCGCGCCGACTTCGGCGAAGGCGGTCACAACAGCAAGCACGGCGGCAGCATCTTCCCCGACGTGCTCAAGTGGCTCTGGCGCGACTACCCGAAGTGAACGAACGCGCTCTCCCCATGAGCACCGACAAGAAACTTTCCGGCAAAGTTGCCGTCATCACCGGCGCGAGCAAGGGCTTGGGCAAGGCCATGGTGCTTGCCTTCGCTGACGCCGGCGCACGGCTCGCGCTCGTCTCCCGCGACACGAAGCTGCTCGCCGAAGTCCAGGCCGCTTGCCGCGAACGCGGCGCGGAGGCGGAGGTGTATCAGGTGGACGTGACAAACGAAGCGCAGGTTGAAGAGTTGAGGCAGTCCGTGCTCGCCCGCTTTGGCAAGCTCACCATCCTCGTCAACAACGCCGGCATCAACATCCGCAAGCCCGTCACCGACTTTTCGCTCGCCGAGTGGCATCAGGTGATCGACACAAACCTGACGAGCGTCTTCCTGCTGTGCCGCGCTTTCGTGCCGCACTTGGAAACCGGCTGCGGACGCATCATCAATCTCGCTTCGATGATGGCGCACATTTCCATCGCGCACCGCGTGCCTTACTCCGCCAGCAAGGCCGGTATCATGGGCCTGACCAAGTCACTCGCGCTCGAACTCGCCGCCAAGGGCATCACTGTCAACGCCATCAGCCCCGGCCCGTGCGCGACGGAGATCAACACGCCCATCCTCAACGACCCGGAGTTGCTCGCGAAGTTCACCGCGCAGCTTCCCGTGGGCCGTTTTGGCAAGCCCGAGGAAGTCGCCGCGCTCGCCGTCTTCCTCGCGTCCGGCGACTCCGGCTTCATCACCGGCACCGACGTGGTGATCGACGGCGGCTGGATGGCGCAATGACCGAGCGCGCACCTGCTCCAGCCCCGCCGCGCGTTCCCGTGGCGGATGGCAGGACGCTTTGGGCGGCACGGCTCCAGCGTTTCGGGCGAGGTGGCTCGATCACCGCCCTGCTCGTGATCGCCGCGCTGTGGATGCACGAGTTGTTTGTGGATCCGGAGATCCGCCAAGGCTGGAAGCTCAAAGTCCTGATGGTGCTGATACCGCTGGGCGTGCTCGCCTCGATCGCGCTGGGGGTGGCGTGGATGCTGGAGCGGCCGCGCCGGGAGAGGCAGTGAACTGGTGGGCCTGACCGGATTCGAACCGGTAACCAAGCGATTATGAGTCGCCTGCTCTAACCGTTAAGCTACAGGCCCAAAACTACTTAACTGAAAGGTGCTGTGATTGAATTCAGAACCAGCAATTGGAAATTTGCTACTGCCATGTGATACGGGCCCGGCTCGCGCAATCTCCGCGCAGACCTCACAAAGGAAAAAACCCCGCCGGCAAACTTCGTTCACTACGAGACATCGGCCATTCATTCTGCGCGGGGCAGAGTGGGCGGCAAGTTAATTCGCCCGTCGCTCAAAACCGACGAGCTGTGGACTTCGAGCAACAACTCAACTAGAGGCCCACACCGCGATGCTTCACTCGCCACCTGTCCACCAAATTGGGGATCGAGGACAAGTGGCGCTTTAAGCGGGTGGCTGAGTTCCCCGCGCTGGACAAGCCGCCCGCCGCTCCTACAATGCGCGCGTTCCTATCGGTGAACGGACTGCACCGGTGCGCCGCGAATGTCGTGGCGCGCGGCTTAGTCCAACGCGACTGAAATTATGAGCAACCTGATTGTCCCCGCTTCGTCTTCGGTGGTCACCCGCCGGAATTTTCTCTCCACCTCCTCCAAGATCGCCGGCACGGCCGCCGCGTTGAGCACGCTGCCCGTCGAGCGTTTCGTTCACGGCGCGTCGCCCGGCGACACCATCAAGGTCGCCCTCATTGGCATGGGCGGGCGCGGTTCCGGAGCAGCCGCCCAGGCCCTCAGCACCGGCGAGAGCGTCAAGCTCGTGGCCGTGGCCGACGTGCACAAGGACCGCATGGACGGCTCGCTCGCGCAGCTCGCCAAAGCTCACAAGGACAAGGTCGCCGTGAAGGACGAGAACAGGTTCATGGGCTTCGATGCCTACAAGAAGGCCATCGCGCAGGCCGATCTTGTCATCCTCGCCACGCCGCCCGGCTTCCGGCCGATGCAGTTCGAGGAAGCCGTCCGCCAGGGCAAGCACGTCTTCATGGAGAAGCCCGTATGCGTGGACGTCGCCGGTTACAAGAAGGTCATCGCCGCCGCGCAGGAGGCCAAGAAGACGAACCTCAAGGTCGGTGTCGGCCTCCAGCGGCATCACCAGGCCGGCTACCTCGAGACCATCAAACGCATCCACGACGGCCAGATGGGCGATGTCATGGCCATGCGCGCCTATTGGAACGGCAACACCCCGTGGGTGAAGCCCCGGGCCGACCTCGAGAAGCAATACGGTCGCAAGCTCACCGAACTCGAATATCAGATGCGCAACTGGTATTACTTCGTCTGGCTCTGCGGCGACCACATCTGCGAGCAGCACATCCACAACCTCGACGTCATCAACTGGGTCAAGCGCGGCCACCCGGTCAAAGCCCGCGGCAACGGCGGTTG
The DNA here is from genome assembly GCA_046090965.1 of Limisphaerales bacterium. GTDB lineage: Bacteria > Verrucomicrobiota > Verrucomicrobiia > Limisphaerales > SXTU01 > SXTU01. Next base: position 4,005 of record JBJTAU010000566.1, read on the forward strand.
TGAGACCCGCAAAGGCCCGGACTATGGCGAAATCTTCGACCACCACGTCGTCGAGTTCACCTACGAGGACGGCTCCGTCTGCTTCAGCCAGTGCCGCCACCAGCTCGGTTGCTGGAACGACGTCTCCGAGCACGCCATCGGAACCAAGGGCGTGGCCAACCTCGGCCGCTACACCATCACCGGGCAGGCTGCTTGGCGCTATCAGGGCGGCGGCAAAGATCCCTACCAGCAGGAGCACGACGATCTCTTCCACGCCATCCGCAACAACGAGCCATTCAACGAAGCCTTCTACGGTGCGGACAGCTCCATGACTTCCGTCCTCGGCCGCATGGCCACCTACTCCGGCAAGGAAATCTCCTGGGAGGACGCCATGAAGTCCGAGGTCAGCGACACGATGGTCAAGGGCATTGACCAAGTCTCGTGGGAGGAAGCCATCAAGCTCACCCCGCCCAGTGTGCCCGGCTCCGACGGCATGTATGCGCTGCCCGTGCCCGGCAAGACCGACGTGCTCAAGGCCCGCAAGGCGGCTTGAGCCGCACGCCACTTCAGTCACCCAGCCCGCGCTTCCGCCAGGAGCGCGGGCTGTTTTCCGAAGTAGGACGGCGCGTCCCGCCTGTCCTTCTGTTTGAAACGTCCCCTTGAGTGGCGGCCGAACGCTGAAGCCGAACGTCGCGCGAATCCGAAAGCGGCAGAGGACTGCCGCACTCCAAGACGCTGGCGCGAGGTTGAACCGAACGGCCTGTGACTGCGGCTCCGAATGATGGGTCGGAGATCTGCTCACTGTTGATGTGCTGATGAATTTCACCCCCCGTGAGCCGTCCGTCTTCAGTGTCTCCGCCCCGCGTTGCGATGTTGCCGCGTCGGTGGAGTTCGCGCACTTTCTAGCCATGAATCGCAAGCAACTCCTGACCGGATTCGGCGTCCTCTCGTTCACCGCCGCCAGCCTCCTTGCCGCGCCCGCCGATAAGCCCGCAGCGCCGCCTAAGAAAGCGAGCTACTACAAGGACGTTCGGCCCATCTTTCAGGCCAAGTGCCAGGGCTGCCATCAGCCCGCCAAGGCGCGCGGCGAATACGTCATGACCGAGGTCGCGCTGCTCCTCAAG
>JBJTAU010000567.1:0-9362 GCA_046090965.1 Limisphaerales bacterium
TTGCGCGGCATCCTGCGATCAAGCGGCTGCTGCTGGCGGCCCGGATTTACCCGACCTCGCAGGCGGCCATCCCGTGGCCGGCCAACGTGCTGCGGCTGGATTTGCGGAAGCCGCTGCCCTTCGCGGACAACCGGTTCGCGGCGGTGTATTCCTCGCACACGTTCGAGCATCTCTACCGGGCACAGGCGGAACAACTGGCGCAGGAGTGCTTCCGCGTGTTGAAACCGGGCGGCGTTTGCCGGCTCGTCCTGCCCGACCTTGAAGCGGCGGTGCGCCGGTATCTCACGCGGCTGTCCGGCGAGGCGGCGGGCGGGGCGGGCGATCAGTTGATGGAGGAATTGTTGGTGCATCCCACCAACCCCCCGCGCGGAATGCTGGGCTGGTATCATCGGGTGCTGGGTTTTCACCAGCACAAGTGGATGTATGACGGCACCGGTTTGCGCCGGATGTTCAGCGCGGCGGGCTTTGTGGAGGTGACGAATCCCGCGTGTCGTCAGGGCCGGCTGCCGGGCGTGGCGCAAATCGAAAACCCCAGCCGGGTGGAGGACGGCGCGGGCGTCGTCGTCGAGGGCCTCAAGCCCGATAGCGGTCGCGCATGACGGCGCCCTCCTGTCGTCCGGAGCTTCGGCGCGTGCTGCTGGTCAGCCCGCACTTCCCGCCTGTCAACGCCCCCGACCACCAGCGCGTCCGCGCCATCTTGCCGCACTTGGCCGAACTGGGCTGGGCAGCGGAGGTTCTATGCGTGCAGCCGGCGCAGGTGGAGGGGCCGCGCGATGAACTGCTGGAGCAGGCGCTGCCAGTGGGGACGCCCGTGCACCGGTGCGGGGCGATCCCGCTGAAGCTGGCGCGGGCGCTGCGTTGCGGCCAACTCGGCTACCGGGCCTTCTGCCATTTGCGCGCCGCCGGAGATCGGCTGCTGCGGACAGGCCGGTTTGACTTGGTGTTCTTTTCCACCGCCATCGCCGAGACGCTGGCGCTTGGTCCGCGCTGGAAGGCGCGGCGCGGCGTTCCCTTCGTGGTGGACTTGCACGATCCGTGGGTCACGGATTACTACGACCAGGCCGGAGCCGCCGTTCCGCCGGGAGGCCGGCTGAAGTTTGCGTTCGCGCAGGCCATCGCCCGGCGCTGCGAGCCGCGCGTGATGCGGGCCGCCAGTCATGTTGTCTGTGTCTCCCCGGATTATCCCAGGGCACTGCGCGCCCGCTATCCTGACTTGCCCGAGGAGCACTTCAGCGTCGTGCCTTTTGCGGCCCCGCAGCACGACTTCACGGTGCTGGTCAGGCTGCCCGTCACCATGCCCATCTGGCCGGCCAACTCGGCCCAGCCGCGCTGGCTCTACCTCGGCCGGGTGGTGCCGGCGATGAAGCTCCCGTTGAGCGGTCTCTTCCGCTGGCTGAACGGTGCCGGCAAGCCGACCGCCGCCATTCCGCAGCCGTGGTTCGTCGGCACCAAATACTTGGGCACGGATCGGAGCCAGAGCTTGGTGGCGGCGCTGGCTGAAGCGGAGGGAGTCAACGAGCGGGTCCATGAGCACGAGCCGCGCGTGCCGTATTTTGAGGGCATGAAGATGCTGCAATGCGCCGATGCCGTCCTGGTGATCGGCTCGGATGATCCCAGCTACAATCCCTCCAAGGTGTATTCCGTGCTCCTAGCGGGGCGGCCGGTGCTGGCCTTGATCCACCGCTCGAGCGCGGCGGCGGGACGGCTCCGTGAATGCAGCAACGCCGTGGTGATTCCTTTCGACAGCAAGGACACACCGGATGACATCGCGCGCCGGCTGGAACACGAGTTGGGCAATGCGACGCGGGCGCGCCTGCCCGCGCGGCTGGAAATCCACCAGGAGCGACTGGCCCCGTTCACGGACCGGGGCATGACAGCCACGCTGGCCACACTGATGAACCGGCTTGTCCATGCCGGCTGACCTCAGGACTAGCGGGCGGAATGTCCGGCGGAGACTGGCCTTTGTTGTCACGCATCCCATCCAGTATTACGTGCCGCTCTACCGCCTGCTGGCGAAGCGGGCCGACGTGGAGATCAAGGTCTTCTTCACCTGGCACGCGGGGCAGGCCGGGCAATTTGACCCGGGCTTCCAGCGGGAGATCACGTGGGACATCCCGCTGACGGCAGGCTATGACTTCGAAGCGGTCGCCAACTCTGCGCCGGACGCCGGCCCGCACCGGTTCAGTGGCATCCGTTGTCCGGACCTGGCCGCCCGCGTCCTGGCGTGGCGGCCGGACGCAGTGCATCTCACCGGCTACGCGTATGACGCGCACCTGCGCCTGTTGCGGCGGCTTCGCCAGCGGGGCGTGCCGGTGTTGTTTCGCGGGGACTCGCATCTGCTCGATGCCGCGCCCGCCTGGAAGCGGCTGCTCAAGGGCGTCGCGCTGCGGATGGTGTTCGCGTGGCCGGCCGTCTTTCTCTTCACCGGGCAGAACAACCGACGCTACTATGAGGCCTTCGGCGTGCCCGCCGCCAAACTAGTTGCCTGTCCGCACTCAATCGAGGTCAGCCGCTTCGCGGACAACGCGGAGCAGCACGAGCGCGAGGCCGCGCACTGGCGGGCCTCGTTGAACCTGCCGGCAACGACTCCCGTGCTGCTCTTCGCCGGCAAGTTTGAACCCAAGAAACGGCCCGTGGAATTCGCGCGGGCATTCCGCCAGCTCGGGCGGACGGATTTGCGGCTGGTGATGCTGGGTGACGGCCCGCTGCGGCCGGCGGTGGAGGCGGAGGCCGCGCCCGCGCCGGATTTGATTCAAGTGCTGCCGTTCCAAAACCAAAGCCGGATGCCGGTGACCTACCGGCTGGGCGATGTGTTGGTGTTGCCTTCCGCCTACGATGAGACTTGGGGGCTGGCGGTGAACGAGGCGCTGTGCTGCAATCGCCCGGTGCTGGTGAGCGACAAGGTCGGTTGCGCGCCGGACGTGGTGGTGCCGGGTCAAAACGGGGAAGTCTTTCGGGCGGATGATTGGGTGGATTTTCGTCGCGCGCTGGAGCGACTCCTGCCCCGCGTCGAGGTCGGCGAGCCCAGGCGCCCGTTTCCCGCCACGCTGCGTGGGGCCGATGTGTCGGACACGGCGGCGGGCGTGCTGCGCGGGCTGGAACGAGTGGGTGCCGGACCCGCCACGGGAGGAGGCTGCTGACATGGGCTGCTGTCGTCTTGCGCTCGCGCTCGCGGTGGTTCTGGTTCACGGCGGCGGTTTCTCGCCAATGATCGGCGGGGCGCTGGCGGTGCAGGCGTTTTTCGTGATCTCGGGGTTCTACATGGCGCTGGTGCTGCACACAAAGTATCCGCCCGGCCCGAACTCGTATTGGATCTTCATCAGCAACCGGTTGATCCGGCTGTGGCCCGTGTATGCCCTGGTGCTGGCGCTGGCGGCGGCGGTTTTCTGGTGGGGCTGGCCCGCGCACGTGAAGCGCTCGGGCCTGTTCAGCGCGTGGGTTGAGCATTGGGACACGCTGGCGTTTTCCACCAAGGTGATTCTCGGCGGGGCGAACTTGTTCTTTCTGGGTCAGGACTGGCTGATGTTTGCTGCCGTGGATCCGCGGACGGGTTTGCTGCACCTGACGGCGGACTTCGCCAGGGAGCCGCTACCCGCGTTTCTGTTTCTCGTGCTGCCACCGTCTTGGTCGCTAGGTGTCGAACTGACCTTCTACTTGGTCGCTCCGTTCCTGGTGCGGCGTAGCGTGCGCTTTCTGGTCGGGTTAATCGCGGCCAGTTTTCTCGTGCGCTTCGCCACCTACGCGGTGTTCCATCACCACGATCCGTGGAGCTACCGGTTTTTTCCGGCGGAGCTGGCCTTCTTCCTGTTCGGCGTGCTGGCGCACCGCTTCTCCATGGCGATGCCGTTTTCGCTTGATGAGGCCCGGCGCAGGCAAATCGGGACCGGGGCGCTGGTCGTGGTGCTCTTACTGCTGGGCACCTTGCGGATCAGCAAGGATTCCGCGGTGCTGGCAGCCTTCGCATTGTGCCTGCCATTCATCTTTGAGGCCACCAAGTCCAACCACTTGGATCGCACGATCGGAGAGCTTTCCTATTCGGTTTACCTCGGTCATGCGTTCCTAGCGCCCGTGCTGCTGGCCGGCTTTCAACGGCTCGGCTGGGCGCTTTCGCCGGTCGTGTTTTCCGGCGCGCTGGCGCTCGCATCGCTCGCGTTGGCGGCGGCCCTGCACCTTGGCGTCGAGCGGCCGATTGACCGGTTCCGCCAGCTTCGCGCCCGGCAGGTGGCCAGCCCATTACCTGGCACCGTCAGCTAAGTCGGCAGGCATACTTGGCCGAAGTTCCTTCACGTCACCATGCTTCACGCCATTACCTCACTCCTCCAGGCATTGCCCCGCGGCACGGCCCACCTCAGCCTGCGGCGCGCCTTGCTCCGCCGGGCGTTGCGCGACTTGCTGCGGAACCATGACCAGCCCCACCCTCGCTACCACAGCCAGCATGGGCAGGACATGTTTGTGGACAACTTCATCTTCCGCGGGCGGCGCGAGGGTTTCTTCGTGGACATCGGCGCCTACGATGGGGTGACCTACAGCAACACCTGCTTCCTGGAACGGGAACTGGGCTGGCGCGGCCTCTGTTTCGAAGCCAACCCCCGCGCCCACGCCAAGCTGGCCGCGGCTCGGAAGGCCTTGGCCGTGAATGCCGGCGTGGGTGCGGCTGAACGGAGTTTGAGGTTCCTAAGCTTGCCCGAGAGCGGCGAGATGGGCAGCGGGTTCCTGGATTTCTACCCGCCCGAATGGCAGTGCGACGAGTGGGTGGCGGAGATGTGCCGCAAAGGCGGGGCCGTGCATGAAGTCAAGATCCTCGAATTCAACGCCGCCCTTCAGACGCATGGGTGCCGCCAGGTTGATTATCTCTCCATTGACACCGAGGGGGCTGATTTCGAGATTCTCCAGTCGTTGGATCTGGATCGGTTCAGGGTTGAAGTCGTGGACATTGAGAACAACCATTTCGGGGACGAGATTTGCGCGTATATGGACCGAAAGGGTTATGAACTGCGCGCCGTGCCGGGAACGGACGAAATCTACCAGCGCCGTTGACCGCGTGAAGCGGGACTAGAACGACCGGACAACCAGCCATCATGCACGGCGGACAACTGACCCAAGCGCTCGCTGCCATCGCCCTCGCGGCACTGTTCTTCCTTTCCGGGTTCCTGCACTCCGATGTGCCCACCGCTGTTTGGGGCCTGAGCCTGCTCCTGCTGGCGGCAGGGCCGGGGTTGGCATGGCTGTGGAAGGAACGCGGCCACCTGCCCCTTTTCGAGGTCTTTGCGGGCGCGCACCTGCTCTACTACTGGCTGCCAGCCGGGGATCGCACAGGCGCATTGCTCAATTCACCCGCCGACTTTCGGGAAACCTTCCTGATGGTGATCTGCCTGTTCCTGTTCAGCGGAGCAGTGGTCTATTTCACGATGCTGGGCCGGTTGCGACGGCGCGGCGGGTGGCGGCCGGTGATGCTCTCCGCCTCCGTTGTCTCCAAAACTGGCACCAGTGCCGGCTGGATGATGGGGGCCATGTGGGTGACGGCTGCCTACTACGCGACGCTCCAGCTCGGTTTGCTGATGCTGGTTGTGCCCTACAGTCTCTTTCCGGTGGTCCGCACTGTCTTGATGAGTCTGGGCGGCCTGGCGATCTTCTTTCTGGCAGTGCAGCTCGGGCGGGGGCGCATGAGCAACTTTGCGCGCGCCTCGTATTTCGCCGCGCTCGGGATCTGTGTGTTGAGCAACGTCCTGAGCGGCTTTCTCGTCCACGCGGCTGGCATGCTCGCGATCGCTTTGCTGGCTTACACGCTTGGAGCCAAACGTATCCCGCTGCTGGCCACCGGCGTGGGCGTGCTGGTCTTCACGTTCCTGAATCTCGGCAAGGCCGAATGGCGGGACAAGTAGTGGGATGGAGTCGCTACGACTTCGACGGACCTTGTCACCATGGCGGACGATTGGTTGCAGGCCTCGGTGCGTGGACTGGAGGCGCGCCTGACCGGTTCCGCCTCCAGCGTCCAGATGACGATTCTGGAGCGGGTGGACATCACGGCCATCTTGTCCACTATTATTGAGCAAACTCCCAGAACCCACCCGTTCATGGGCGGGGAAACCTACGCAAGAAGTTTCGAGCTGTTTATTCCGCGTTACTTGAAGCCCGACCGGATGAGCAACCACGACCTCATGACTGAGTTCGGGCTTCGCTACGGGTTCTATTATTCAATCGAACAAGCACTGGGGGGCACAAACATCTCTGTCGGTCCCATCGCAGAGGCGTGGGCCAATGGCGGTTGGCTGGCGGTCGCCGCAGTGGGTGCCTTCATGGGCTTCTTCTTTGGCATCGGCACCTCGCTCGCCTGGGGGAGGGAACCGGAGGAAGCCGGATTCTTGCTGGCCGTGCCGTTCGCCGTGCTGCTCAGCACAGGGGCCATGGAATTCTTGATGGGGGCCACGCTCATGGCGTTCGAGCACTACTTCTTGACGACCATGACCATCATTGTCCTGGCGTGGCTTGCCGGAAGGCGGTCCAGCATGCACTCGTTGAGTCGTGGGGCGATGAACCGGGACGCGGGACGCGTCGCAGCGCCCGAGGCGGGGCAAGCCGTGGTTGGCACCGCACCGGGCGGCCAGCCTCGCTGAACGGAGCGCGGCGGACCTGCCGAAAATGCAGGAAATTCACCTGTGGGTTCCGGAGTTGGACGCCGCGCGCGGAGGCATCCAAGCCTTCAGCCAGCACCTGCACCAGGCGCTCGGCCGCATCGTCGTGCCCGGTGTCCGGGTTCGCACCTTGGCCAAGCTGGGCACCGGCCCGCTTGCTGATGGCCATCAGTTCGGAGGCGTCCCTGCTTGGTTGCGCACGCCGGTCTATGCTGGCGCGCTTTTACGGGCGGGACTGTATCACCGGCCCGTGCTCGTCATCGCCACGCACGTGAACTTCCTGCCTGTCGCGCGCCTGCTCAAGCGCTGGCGTGGCGTCCGCTATGTCGGGGTGGCTCACGGGGTAGAGGTGTGGGGCAGCCGACGGGCCGGAGTTCAGCGGTCGCTGCGGGAGGCGGACTCGGTCCTCGCCGTAAGCCACTACACCCAAGGGAGGGTTGCCACCGAGCAGCAGTTACCCGCCGAGCGGGTGAAGGTTCTGCCCAACACATTTGATCAGGCGGGCTTTCAGCCGGGGTCCAAGCCGCTGAAGTTGCTGCGCCGATACCATCTGCCGGCGGACGCGAAGATCATTTTCTCCTTCGGCCGGCTGGTTGCCTCCGAGCGATACAAGGGCTTTGACCGCATCATTGCCGCCCTGCCCGAAATCTGCCGGCGCGTGCCGAACGCCTGCTATCTGATCGGCGGAACCGGCGATGACCGCCCCCGGTTGGAGCAACTCGCCCGGGACTCCGGGCTGGCCGGGCGTGTCGTGTTCACCGGCTTTATCGCGCCGGAAGAAGTGTGCGACCATTACAACCTGTGCGACGTGTTCGCCATGCCCAGCGTCGGCGAAGGCTTTGGCATTGTTTATCTGGAGGCGATGGCGTGCGGTCGGCCGGTGCTGGCGGGAAACCGTGACGGCTCCAGGGAGCCGCTGAGGGATGGCGAACTGGGCGCGCTGGTGGATCCGGAAAACCCGGCGCAGATTGCCGACACGCTGGCGCGGATTCGGGAGGGACGCCATGAGCACCCGCTCATGTTCCAGCCAGCACCACTGCGGGAGCGGGCCATCCGCGAGTTTGGTTTCGACCGCTTCTGCCGGACGCTGGCGGGCCACCTGCGCCCGCTGCTGCCACCGGGCACAGTCTGCGAGACGTAGCGTCATGTGCGGCATCGCCGGAATTCTCAGCTCCGAACGTCTGCCCGAGCCGGTGGCTGGACGATTGCCGGCCATGCTCCAATCCCTGCGTCACCGCGGGCCGGATGATGCGGGGACTTATCGCTCACCGGGCGGCCACGCCGCGCTGGCGCACGCGCGGCTTTCGATTCTGGACCTCAGCCCTGCCGGCCATCAGCCGATGAGCACGCCGGACGGTCGCCTGACCATCGTCTTCAACGGCGAGATCTACAACTTTCAGGAGCTGCGCCAGCCGCTCATCGAGCAGGGCGTGGTGTTCCGCTCGAACTCCGACACGGAAGTCATCCTGCGCGCTTACGAGGCCCACGGCCCCGCCTGCGTGGAGCAGTTGCGAGGCATGTGTGCCTTGGCACTCTGGGATGACCGTGAAAAAACTAGCCTGCTGGCGCGCGATCCCTTCGGCATCAAGCCGCTCTATTACCACGAGGCCGGTGGCCGGCTCGCGTTCGCCTCCGAAGTCCGCGCGTTGCTCGCCTCTGGCCTGGTCTCGCGGGAACTGGATGCCGCAGGGCTTCACGGCTACTTCCGCACCGGCTCGGTGCCGGAGCCGCGCACGCTCCTGCGCGACGCGCGCTGTCTGGAGGCCGGACATTGGGCGATGTGGCAGGCTGGCCGCCTGCAGCCACGGCAGTATTGGAAAATGCACTTCGCCCCTGAACCGGTAAGTCCGCCGGACGCTGTGAGCCGCACGCGTGCGGCGCTGCTCGATTCGGTCGAACACCACTTCATCAGCGACGTGCCGGTCGGCGTCTTCCTCAGCGGCGGCATTGACTCGACCGCGCTCGTTGCGCTGGCCCGCTCCGCCGGCCGCCGGGAACTGCACACCTACTCGATTACTTTTCCCGGCGCTCCCAATGACGAGGGGGCACTCGCCCGGAAAACGGCGGAACACTTTGGCACCCGCCACCAGGAATGGCCGCTGGAGGCTGCGACTGGCCGGGAACTGTTCGGCCAGTTTCTGCGCGCAATGGACCAACCCAGCATTGACGGGCTGAACACTTTCTCCGTGGCCAAGTTCGCCCGGGATCGCGGCATGAAAGGTGTGCTCTCCGGGATGGGCGGTGGTGAGCTTTTCGGCGGCTATCCGTCCTTCCGCAAGGTGCCGCAACTGGCGCGGTGGAGCCGCCGATTGCAACTGCTCGGCCCCGCGCGCGCCGGCGCGCAGGCGATGCTGCGCCGGGCGGGTCGCCCGCCCCTTCGCCGGCTCGGCGAACTGCTGGGCCAGCCCGCCCGTCTCGACACCGCCTACGCCGCACTGCGCGGCACGTTCACCGCCGCGGAAGCCACGACGCTGACGCGCCACTACACGCGCGAGGAAGTGACGGAGGTTGCTCCCGCCGAGGAGTTCGCCACCGACCCAACGCCCGAGGACGCCGTCAGCCGGCTGGAGATGACGCGCTACCTGAGAAACCAGCTCCTGCGCGACAGCGACGTGATGAGCATGACGCACGGGTTGGAATTGCGCGTGCCGGTCCTCGACCTGCCGCTGATGGACGCCCTCGCACGCATCCCGGCAGCGACCCGTTTGCAGGCCGGCAAACGGTTTCTCC
>JBJTAU010000568.1:0-3670 GCA_046090965.1 Limisphaerales bacterium
GCACGGTGACAACAACACCCAGTCCATCGCCGTCTGCGACGTGTCGAAATTCCGGCAGGACTTCGCCAAGAGCAAGATTCTCGACGGCAACGCCGGCGGCAAGGTGGACACCTACGGCGACTACCGGAAGCTCCTTGAGCGGAAGGACATTGACGCCATCGTCTGCGCGACCGTGGACCACTGGCACACGAAGGTCTCCGTGGACGCTCTCAATGCCGGCAAGCACGTCTATGTCGAGAAGCCGATGACCCGCTACCTCGGCGAGGCTTTCGAAATTTACGACGCCGTCAAGAAGACCGGCAAAATTCTCCAAGTCGGCTCGCAGGGCTGCTCTGACCAGAAGTGGCATGAAGCTGCTCGGCTCATCAAGTCCGGCAAGATCGGCCCCATCGTCATGTCGCAAGGCTCCTATATGCGCAACAGCCCCAAGGGCGAATGGAACTACGCCATCCAGCCTTGGAGCTCCGAGACCGACACCGACTGGAAGCAATGGCTCGGCCCGGTGAAGAAGCAGATTCCCTTCAGCGCTGACCACTACTTCCGCTGGCGCAAATACTATCCCTACTGCGCCGGCCTGCTGGGCGATCTCTTCCCCCACAAGCTGCACCCCTACATGCTCGCCACCGGCAACCCGGAGTTCCCGGCGCGCGTCGCGTGCGTGGGCAGCAAGAAGTTCCACACGGACAAGAACACGCCCAACACGCCCGAGCGCGACGTGCCCGAGATCGTCCAACTCATCGCCGAGTTCCCCAGCGGCTACGTGATGCACATCACCAGCAGCACGGTGAACGAGGTCGGCACGCAGGAAATGATCCGCGGCCACAAGGCCACCCTCACGATGGCCGGCAACAAGATCGAACTGACGCCGGGCCGTCCGTTCACCGAAGAGATTGACCCCTACACCAGCCCGGCGTTTCCCGGCGAAAACCTCCCGAATCACCACAAGAACTGGTTCGACAGCATTCGCGCCAACAAGCAGCCCAACGCCGGCATTGACCTCGCCGTGCGCGTCCAGACCGTCATCTCGCTCGCCGAAATGTCCGAGCGCCTGAGCATCATGTGCTCCTTCGACGAGAAGACCCGCAGGATCACCGACGGCTCCGGCAAGGAAGTCAAGGCGCTCACCTACGGCAGCCTCCCGCTGTCCTGAGCCCAGAGCACAGTTATTCACGAACCGGCCCTGCGGCAACGCAGGGCCGGTTTTGCTTTCATAAGGAAAAAGGAAAGCAGCCAAGCAGGAAGAATCATCTGAGCGATTTCCCACACCTGATCTGTGTTTCATCTGTGCCTATCTGTGGCTAAGTTTTTGGCCAGATGACCATCGTCACCCTCGCCCGGCACGCGATGGCCACGCGCTTCGAGCTTGTCCTGCACGGCGGGGACGAGGCCGCGTTGCGCGCGGCGGGCGAGGAGGCGCTGGATGAAATCGCCCGGCTGGAGGACGAACTCAGTTACTTTCGCGCGACCAGTCAAGTCTTCCGGCTGAACCAAGCGTCAGCGGAACGGCCCGTTCGCGTTTCCCCGTGGCTCTTCCGCTTGCTGCAGCGCGCCCGCGAACTCTCGGAGGAAAGCGGTGGCACCTTCGACCCCACCGTCGCTCCGCTCATGCGTTGCTGGGGTTTCTACAGCCGCGAAGGCCGCGTGCCCGAACCCGCTGCGCTCGCCGCCGCCCGCGCGTGTGTCGGCATGCACTTGGTGGAGTTGAACGAGGCTGAACTCACCGTGCGCTTCACCCGTCCCGGCGTGCAGCTCGATCTCGGTTCCATCGGCAAAGGCTACGCCGTCGAGCGTGCCGGTGAACTTCTCCGCGAAGCCGGCGTTTCCAGCGCGCTCTGGCACGGCGGCACCAGCACCGTCCTCGCGCTCGGCGCGCCGCCCGAGATGCCCGGCTGGACAATTGCCCTCGATCATCCGAACCACATCGAGACACGAAAAGCGGAGCCCGCTCATCCTTGGGCCACCGTCACGCTGCGCGAAGAATCGCTCTCCGTGTCCGCCGTCTGGGGCAAGTCCTTCACCGCCGCGGACCGCAGCTACGGCCACGTCATTGACCCGCGCACCGGCGCGCCGACGCAAGGCGCGCTGCTCGCCGCGGTCGTGCTGCCAAGCGCGACGGACAGCGACGCCCTCTCCACGATGCTGCTCACGCGCGGATCGGAAGGCTTTGCGGAATTGCAGCGCCGCCGCCCGGGCTTGCGCGCACTGGTGGCCACGCGTGCTCTGGAAAAGGATTTGCTGCGCGTTGAAGCCGTTGGCTTCGACGGGCTGAGGAGTTGAGAAAAGCAAGACGCCGGCTGGCGAAGCCGGCGTGTTGCAGAAACTAAATGATCGCTTAATCAGGCGGCGACCGGCGGCGGTCGCAACCCGAGTTCCTCGGTGTCGATGAAGCCCTGCAACTGCCGCAGGCGCGTCGGGTGGCGCATCTTGCGAAGGGCCTTGGCTTCAATCTGGCGGATGCGTTCGCGCGTGACTTTGAACTGCTTGCCGACCTCTTCGAGCGTGCGGCTGTAGCCGTCCGCGAGGCCGAAGCGGAGCTCGAGCACCTTGCGCTCGCGCTCGGTGAGCGAGTCGAGCACGTCGGCCAGCTTGTCCTTGAGCAGGCTGTAGCTGGTCATGTCGGAGGGGTTCTCCGCGCTCTTGTCCTCGATGAAATCGCCGAAGTTGGTGTCCTCGCTGTCGCCGACCGGGGACTGCAGGCTGATCGGCTGCTGGGCCATCTTCATGATGGCGCGCACGCGCTCGACGGGCATCTGCATCTCGTCGGCGATCTCCTCGGGGGTGGCCTCGCGGCCGAAGTCCTGCACGAGCTGCTTCTGCACGCGCATGAGCTTGTTGATCGTCTCGATCATGTGGACCGGGATGCGGATGGTGCGGGCCTGATCGGCGATGGAGCGGGTGATGGCCTGGCGGATCCACCAGGTGGCGTAGGTGGAGAACTTGTAGCCGCGGCGATACTCGAACTTCTCGACCGCCTTCATCAGGCCCATGTTGCCTTCCTGGATGAGGTCGAGGAACGAGAGGCCGCGATTGGTGTATTTCTTCGCGATGGAGATGACGAGTCGAAGGTTGGCCTCGACCATTTCGGTCTTGGCCTGGAGCGCCTTGGCGGAGAAGTGGAGGAGCTGCTTGTAGGCGTTGAGGTAGTCCTCGTAGGGCATACGGACGAACTCCTCGAGCGCCTTGATCTTCTTGCGCTCGCCGTCGGCGATCTGCTGCGTCTGCGTGGATTTGCGGTGCGCTTCGACCTCCTCGATCACGCGCAGGCCGGCCTGCACCTTGTCGTGGATGTTCTCGGCGACCAGCGCCATCTCCTCGATGACCTTCTGCTTGTAGAAGAACTTGGGAAAGGAGCGCTGGAGCTTCTCGTCCGTCTTCTTGAACGCGGCGTGTTCCTTCTCCTTTTTGGCCTTGTTGGGCGCGCCCTGCCAGCCGGCGTAATGCTCGTCCACCGTCTGGTCCACGAGGCGGACTTCCTTGACCAGCTTGCGCAGCGCCTTGAGGTGGTTGTCCCGGCTCTCGATTTTCTTGTCAATGATGACGCGGTCAAAACGCTCCTTGGGCGGCTCGGAGATGAGCTTCTCGGCCAGCGCGATGTGCTCCTTGCCCGCGAAGCCGAAGCTGTAAATGATGCGCTTGACCTCGTTCTCGGCGTCCTCGATGCGCTTGGAAA
>JBJTAU010000569.1:0-7231 GCA_046090965.1 Limisphaerales bacterium
GCGCCCGCCATCGAAGTGATTTGCCACGGCCCACTCAGCGCGGTCGGCGTTCACCGGCACCGGCGGGCAGAAGCTCTGGTTCATCCACGCGACTGCCTCGCGCTGGCAAAACTGGGGGCCGCGCTCAAATCCGCGTTGCCGCATCCGCTCCGGCGGCTGGAGAATTTCCAGATCATCCTCGCGCTCGTTGAGTCGGAACTGCGCCCACTCGACGCCCTGAGTCTGATCGAACAACGCGATGCCTGGCGCGCTCTTGTGCAAGTAGTCGCGAGCCAACTCCAGCGGCCGGCCCAGCACGCGCCATTGGGCGACGAAGACGTTCTCGTGAGCCGCAGGCCTTGCGCCGAGCCGCGCGCCCTTGGGCACGCCGAAGGCGACCATGTGGCCGTGTTGCTTGAAGTAAGTCGTGCCGGCGGGCGCAGGCGGCAAGCCCTCCGGTTGCCAGCCGTTTACGGCGCGCGCAAAAAAATTCTCCTTCAGCACCGGCCCGTCCGGCGCGTCCCGTCGAAGCTGCCAGATGATGCTGCGCTCGTCGTCCACGCCCCGGAAGCCATGCGTCGAATAAACCACGAGCCACCGGCTGCGGCTGACTTGGATGCAGTTGGCGTGGCGCGGCACGACATCATCCGCGCGCCGCTCTCCGGGCAGCGAACACTCGCGGATCAGGAAGCCCAGCGGTTCCAGCGATGCGACGTTGTCCGCCGCGCGGGCGGCGCACACCAACCCAAGGGTGAGTAGCAGAGTCGCCTTCAGCGCGCAGCGCCGCCTGTCTGTGTTCATCTGTGGCTCCTACCTCTCTGCCTTCCACTTCTGGTATTCCTCGAGGACTTCGTCGCGCGAGCAGCGCGGGCGCAGGGCGGTGCGGACTTTGAAACCGTATTCCTTCATCACCTCGGGCTTCGGCACGATGAACTGGAAGTCCCACGCCGGGTTCGTGGTGTGTAGTTCCTGGTTCACCCCGCCACCGCTCGGCGAGTGCGCGAGGCGGACGCCCTCGGTGCGGTCGAACATCACGATCCACATGAGCCCGTCGTGGTTGCCGTAGAAAACTGGCAGATTGTAACGCAGCATCGAAAGGCTCTTGAAGAGCGTGTCGCGGCCCGGCGCGTAGGTGAGCGCGAGCTTGTCCTCGCGATGCAGCACGGTGGAATCGCGGTTGTGGAACTGCGTGCAGTGTTGGGTCCACAGTGGTTGTGGCTGGTCCGGTGTGCCGCCGGTGAAATACATCGCTTTGTCCAGTGGCGCGTGCATGTAGCTCGCCCAGAAGATGCCCATGTAACCGCGCGGAAAGACGTGCTGGTGCGCCACACAGCGAAAGGTCATGTCCAGGTAGTGTGGCGCGACGAGCCGGAAGCGCGTCCAGCTCTCGACCTGATAGGTGGGCGTGGGCGGCTGATGCAGTTCACCCTCGGAGTCCGAGAGCTGCTTGAAGGTCATCGCCGCGTTGCGCGGCTCGAAGAAGGTTTTCGAGTCCGGCGGTTCCTCACCGTTGAAGACGTGTTCGAGGTTCAGCCCGGACACCGCCGGCACGAAGACGCTGCGCGCTCCAGCCGTGTTGTGAATCAGGCTCCAGACGCCATTGTAGCCGGCGCGATGTTTGTCATGCGCGGCGTTGTCGCCGATGACTGCGGTGAGGTCGCCGACTTTGAATGTTGTGTGGGCCATAGTTGTGGGGTGGGCACTTACTTCTGTTTCTCTTCGAGCACTTCGCGTGTGCGTCGCTGGATGCGCTCCTCGCTTTCACGGTGTTGCTGCACGCGATGCTGCTGGAGTGCGTAGGCACCAAGAAAAGGCAGCGCGACCAACACCACGCCGAACAGCACCAGTCCGCCGCGTCGGCGCGGGAGTCGCTGAGTGAACGCCGTGCCCGCGAGGATCAACCCCGCCGGCACATCCACCACGAACATGGCCAGCACGCCCAGCCCAGACCACTCGCCGCTGGCAGAGGAATGGGACGCGTCGTAGATGCCCGCCGTTCCAAACAGTGCCGCCAGCGTTCCGACCACCACGGCAATCCAAAACACAATCGGCTCAAAGGGTCGCGGAACGGGCGGAGGCGGAGGCGGTTCAGCGGGCATGGCGGAAGCAGACAGGAACCATCGCGCACGTTCAAGCCAGTTCGACCCGTTGTCCCGTCCGCACGGACTGCTCTTCTGCTTCGCAAATCTCCATCGAGCTGATTCCGTCTGCCGCCGTCACCACGGTCGGCGGTGTGCCGGCCGTGCAGCACTCGCTGAAGTGCCGCAGTTCGCCGACGTAGCCGTCGGGCAGGCCGAGCTTGAGCGTCTGCGCGGGCTGGCCGGCCTCGCAGACCTTGAGCGCGTCCGCGCCGCGCGCGAGATCGTAGTCCACGGTGGCTCGCTCGAAGTTCACCGTGTAGCTCATGTTGAAGCCGAAGCCGGGCGTGAAGCACCACGCACCCTCCGCATGGACCATCGCGCCGCCCGCGACTTCGTAGGTAGTCATTACGTGGTCAATCGCGCCGCTGATCTTCGAGTAGCCGCTGGAGCGCACGGCGCGCGGACGACCGAAGCAGAACTGCACGAAATCGGTGTCGTGAATGTGCAGGTCCAGCAGCGCGCCGCCGGATTTCGCGCCGTCGAGGAAGTTGGCTTGGCCCCAGCCCGGCGGCTCCGCCACGCGGCGGAAGCGCGCGGACAGCACTTTGCCGAAACGCCCGTCCGCGATGGCCGCGCGCACCCAGACCCATTCCGGGAAAAAGCGCAGGCACATCGCGGGCATCAGGATGCGACCCGTCTCCCGCGCCACCGCCGCCATCTCGCGTGCTTGCGCTGCGGTGCGGGCGAACGGCTTTTCGCAGAGGACGTGCTTGCCGGCGCGTAACGCGGCGATGGCGAGGTCGTGGTGCGCGAGCGTGGGCGCGCAGATGTCCACGGCGTGGATGTCCGGGTCGGCGAGCAGCGCGGTGAAGTCGCGGAAGGGCTTGAAGCTGCCCGGTTCTAGTTTCACCGGCGCGTTGTCGCCCACGTTTCCAGCGACGCCGGTGAAGTCGCCGTCGAGGTGACGGCCGCTGGGGTTACAGAGTGCGGCGACGCGCACGCCGGGGACTTGGCGGAGCGCTTTGATGTGCGTGGCGGCCATGAAGCCGAGACCAACGACGGCGAGGTTGAGCATGGGGGAATTAGCCGCGAAAGGGCGCAAGGGACGCAAAGGAAAAATGCTCCTACTCGTTCTGTAGCGGCGGTCTGTGACCGCCGATAGCCTGAACTAGAGCCCATTGGTTCGGCGCTCACAGAGCGCCGCTACAGGGATCTGGGACTTGAATTTCGGCCCAGCCACCGTTCCCAGTCCGCCGCCGTGTCCACATCGGCGAGTTCGCGTAGCAGCGCGACGCGCAGGCCGGCATCGCGGGCGCGGCAGATCGTCTCGCCGAACACGCGATCGGTGCTCCACGGAATGCCGGTGAAGAGCGCGGGCTGCGGTGCACGCAGGCCGATGAGCCAGTAGCCGCCGTCCAGCGCGGGGCCGAGCACGACGTCGTGCGCCTCCAGCGCGAGCCACGCCTCTTCGATGTCCCGGGCGGTTACGTCCGGGCAGTCCGAGCCGATGATGACAACGCGCAAGGCGTCGGACTCGAAGTGCTCCGCGAACGCGGCATGTAGGCGCTCGCCGAGATCACCGCCGACTTGCGGAACCGCCAACCAGCCGGGGCGGAGCCATGGTTTAATTTCGGCCGCCGCCTCCACGGGAGCAAAACACAGTTCCACGCGCGGTAGCGATGCGAGGTTGGCGAGCAGTGTCTCCACCAGCCGACGATACGCGGCGCAGGCAGCGTCTGGGCCGAGCGTTTCCGCCAATCGGGTTTTCACCATTCCGGGACGCGGGGCCTTCAGAAAGACGGCGAGCCGGTCGGCGTGGGTGCGCTTCTTGGCCGTCATTCCGTGGCGGTCAGTTCCGTCTCCGTCGCGTGGCCGCCGAGGTCTTTCGGCTCGGGCAGGATGAGCGCGACGAAGATGGCGGGCACGAACAGACACGCGGCGAAGAGCAGCGTGCGCTTGAAGTCGCCGCCGCTGGCCAGCGAGCCGGAGAAGATGACGCCGGTGGCGGAGGCGATGCGCCCGATGTAGTAGCAGAAGCCCGCGCCGGTGGTGCGCAGCAGCGTGGGGAAGAGCGGGGGCAGATACATGGTGAAGAGCCCAAACACTCCGGAGAAGAAACCGACCAGCGGGAACCAGAACCACACGAGCGATTCCCAGCCACGCGGCGCGATGAACGTCGCGCCCATCGCGAGGAAGAAGCCCGTGTAGCAGAGCGCGATCGAACGCCGGTAGCCGAACAGCCGCGCGAGTCCCGCCGCCGCGAAGTTCCCGAAGATGCTCGCGCTGATGACCACGAAGAAGGCGAGGCTCACGACCTTCTGCTTGTAGGACGCGACCCATTTGGCCTCGTCGCCGCCGGGCGGGAGCTTGGCGAACTCAGCTTTCGCCGCCGCCGCCAAGTCCGGCAGATTGCGCAAGTGCTGCGCGTGCCAGAACTGAAACGCCCACCATGCCGTCAGGCCGCAGGCGCACACGATGATGGTGAGGATGGTGGTGCGCCGCACTTCGCCCCGGAAAAGGTCCGCGATGCCCGGCTGGGCGGTGAGCGACTCCTGTTTAGCCGCGCGCCACTCCTCCGGTTCGGGCACGTGGCGACGAATCCAGAAGACCATCAGCGCCGGCACCACACCCACGAGGAAGACCCACTTGGGATGATAGTTCGGATGCAGCGCGGCGAGGTAGGTCGTCAGGCACGCGAGCAGCACGCCGAGGTTCACGCCGGTTTGCAACACGGCGGCGACCCACGGCCGCCACTTCTTCGGCCAGGTCTCCGAGAGCAGCGACGAGCCGATGGCCCATTCACCGCCGACGCCCAGGGCCGCGAGGAACCTGAAAATCATGAGCTGCCACCAGTTCTGGGCGAAGAAGGATAGCCCGGTAAACGCCGCGTAAGTCAGGATGGTCAACGCCAGCGAGCGGCTGCGACCGAGGATGTCGCCGAGCCGCCCGAAGAACGCGCCACCCAGCGCCCAGCCGACGAGGAAGGAACCTTGGATCCAGCCGCTGCGCTCCTTGACCAAGTCGTTCGCCACGTCCGACGCATCGGGAATCAGTCCTTCGCGGTGCAGCAAGTAAGCGACAAACGGCGTCGCCACCAGCCCGTAGAGATGCATGTCCAGACCGTCGAAGAGCCAGCCCAGCCACGCGGCGAGGCCGGACTTGCGCTGCTCGGGGGACAACTCTTTGAGCGAGCTGGGTTCGGACTTGGCCGCCGGCTTGGGCACGAATTTCTCCGCATGGCCACCGGGACCGGTCTTGCGGATGAAGATCGTGCTCGGTAGCGGGTCGTCGTCGCGCGGTTGGCTCATGGATGCTGGGTGCAAGCCTAGGCGAACGAAGTCGCGCGGCACAAGCGGACAGTTGTCACCGGCTCCTGCTCAAAGGCTGACTGGCAAGCCCCGGCCGGCCGCACTCGACGCGATCGGGCCGCGGATAAGCACATCAAGGCGGGAAAATTTCTATTGCCTGCCCCCTGCCCGCCGGTATGCTGCGCGGCTCTATTCGGGCGCTATTGAAGTCATGAATCCTGAACTCGTTCGCAAGGCCCTTGACCGGGTCGTCAACCCCAACGTTTTGGTCAACTTGGTGTCCCGCCGGGTGCGCCAGCTCAACTCCGGGAACCGCCCGCTGCTCGTTGTGCTGCCCACGCTGGGCGCGGCGGACGTCGCGCTGTCGGAAATCATCGAAGGTAAGATGAACTGGGACGCGCCCGAGACTCCGGAAGCGGCGGAGCCGGCACCCAAGAAGCGCCGCAAGCACTGAGGCGGCCCCCATCTTTTTCGCGCCGGCCAGAAGGTTTCCGCCTTCTGGCTGGTTTTGTTTATGGCCGAGATCGTGACCAACGCGAAGGCGCGCCGGGACTACCACATCCTGGAAACCTTCGAGGCTGGGCTGGTGCTGCGCGGCACCGAGGTGAAGTCCATCCGCGCCGGCCACGTGCAGATCAGCGACGCCTTCGCGCGCATAGAACGGGGCGAGGCGTGGTTGCACAACGCGCACATTGAGGAATACAGCCACGGCAACCGTGCCAATCATGTGCCCAAGGCTCCGCGCAAGCTGCTGCTGCACCAGTCCGAACTGCGCAAGCTCGCCAGCTTCGCAAACGTCAAGGGCCACACGCTGGTGCCGCTCTCACTCTACTGGAAGAACCACCGCGTGAAGGTCGCCCTGGCGGTGGGCAAGGGGAAGGTGAGCCACGACAAGCGCGAGGACATCAAGCGGCGCGAAGCTGACCGGGAGATGAAGCGCGAGACAATGCACCGGCTCAAGGGGCGCTGACGCCCAGCCGGTTAGCCAGAAGTGGCGATCGAAAACAAAAATGGCGTCCGGAGGGACGCCATATTGAGCGGCAGCAGTCTGCCAGCAAAATCAGGCCGCCTTCGGGGCGGCATCTTTCTTCCAAGTGCGCTTGAACGGCTTGACCACGAGGCCCTTCTTGATGGCGGAGGCGGCCACGCGGATGTAGCGCACCTCGCCGTTCACGACGGCCTTGACGCGCTGGAGATTGGGGAAGAAGCGCCGCTTGGTGATGGCGGTGACGTGCGTGCCGATGCCGCCCTCGCGCTTCGGTTTACCACTGCGCCAGATCTTGCTGCCTTTCATCGGGCGCTTGCCGGTCAGTTCACAAATGCGTGCCATAAAATCTCAGTTTCCAGTTAAAGGAGCGCGTAGTTAGCCACTCGCGCCGCCACCGTGCAAGCACGATTTCGCGGCCCCGGACGCTCACCTGGAGCGGTTCATCTTGAAGCTCGTGGCGTGTGCCTTGGCCGGCTCCGGGTTCCATTCCGGCAGGCTTGTCTTGGGCGCGGCGGCGGGAGCGGCGAGGGAAAGCTGTTCCACCTGATGCATCATGGCGGAGAGGTTTACGTTGGCCTTCGAGAGTTCAAACTGGGCCTTCTTCAATTCCGCCTCGAGCCCTTGCAGCCGCGTCTTGAACACGACGGCGACGTAGATGCCGAGGAATAAGATCAGCGCAGAGATGCCCGTGCTGACAGCGGCGATGAACATGAGTCCGCCGCTGGACTCGCCGCCGGAATGGGCGGGCGGGTGAACATCATGAGTGCGCGGCTCGGGGAGAGGCTCCTTGGTGCGGGGCGGCTCGGTGAAGAGACTCCCGGCCTCGGTGGACTTGCCCGTGGGGGGCGTGGTCAGGAAGTCAGGCGTCGATGGCG
>JBJTAU010000570.1:0-7651 GCA_046090965.1 Limisphaerales bacterium
TCATGGTGGTAAGCACCGGGCGGCGAATGCTGATTTGAGGTAGAATCACGGGAGCAGGTGAGAAAGTGGGAGAGTGGGAAAGTGAGCTAGGAACTCGTCTTGTGCAGGAGCCACGGGCCGGGGTTGTTGCCCATCGTTACCAGCTTGCCGATGATGTTGTCGTAGAGCTTGTGGAGCTTTTGTCCATCGGTGCGGGAGACGTAGCCGCACTTGACCGCGTATTCCAACCAGGTCTGGGTTTCGGCGGCTTCGCCCTCGGCGTCGTTGAGCTTGTTGACGAATGACGCTTCGTATTTCCGTTTCCGCCAGCCCTCGGAAATTTGGCCGGACACCGAGCGCGAGGAGCGGCGAATCTGGTCGGTGGGCGAGAATTTTTCCTCAGTGGGAAATGACTTCGTCACTTCAAACACAGCCATCCCAGCCTCGACGGAAAGCAGATAAACCTCCAACTGCCAGTGAAACTGAATGCGTTCGCTCATTGCGCCTTTGTCCCTGAACCGTTCGTGCTCGGCGGCTCACTTTCCCGCTTTCCCACTTTCTCACCTGCTTGCCTCTGATACACCGCTGCTGCCTCCGGCCCGGCTGGTTTCACCTTCGCTCCGGGCCGCACCTTCTGAACGCCTTCCACGATAACCAACTGGTCCGCGTCCACTCCGGAGAGAATCTCCACGACACCGGCCGAGCGCACGCCGAGTTTAACGAAGCGGAGTTGGGCGTTCATGTCTTTGTCCACCACGTCGAGCATTGCCTTGTCCGCGTTCACGATGATGGCGGGCTCGGGCACCACCACGGCGGCGTCGCGGAGTTGGAGCGTAAGGTCGAGGTTCGCGAACATGCCCGGCTTCAGCGTGCCGTCGGCATTTGCAATTTTCGCTTTCACCAAGGCGGTGCGAGTCGTCGTGTCCACCTGCGGTGCGATGAAGTAGACCTGCCCCTTGAACGAGCGCCCTGGAAACGCCGCCACGCGCAGCTCGATGGTCTGGTCCAGCTTGAGCAAGCTCAGGAAACGTTCCGGCACGTTCACCTCGACCTTCACCGGGTTCAGGTCCACCAGGTTGCCCAACACGGTGTCCTTCTTGATGACCTGCCCGCTGCTGACGTTGCGCGCGCCCATCCCCCCGGCGACCGGGGCGAAGATTTTGGTGTCCTGCAGCTCGCGCTGCGTGAGCGCGATGGCTGCCTGCATGGATTCGAACCGCGACGCGAGCTGGTCAAACTCCTGTTGCGAAATCGTCTTGTCGCGGAAGAGCTGCTGCGCGCGGTCGTAGTTGGCCTTGCTCAACTTCAAGTTCACCTCGGCCTCGGTCAGCGCAGTGGTGAGCTTCGATTCATCGAGCCGGAACAGGAGTTGCCCCTTCTGCACCGGCTTGCCCTCGTCGAAGCCGATCTCGACGACCGCCGCTTCCAGCTCCGCCTTGATCTCGACCCACTCGTTTGCGGTGAGTGTGCCGACGAGCGAGAGCGATTCCGCCACCGCCTCGCGTCGAGCCTCGACGGCGACAACTTGCGTCGGCGGTATGGCAGGCGGCGGGCTGCTCTTCGCGGCCTCGGGCTTCTTGCAGGCGGAGACGATGGTCAGCGCACCGAGGGTAATCGGGAGGAGGATTTTCGAGGGTTGCATGGGAGATCAGTTCTGCGCCGCCGCGCCGGTGAGGAAGAGTTGCACGATCTGCCGGGCGGTCTTGCGATTGGGGGCCTTGCCTGGCTGCACCAACTCCGCCTGCACGTGGATGTTCATCATGCCGAAGATGCCGCGCGCGAGGTGCTCGACGTCGAGACTGCGGGTGAGTTGGCCCTCGCGCTGGCCCTCGCGGATGAGGTCGCGGACGAGGCTGAAGTTGCGCTGACACTTGTCGAGGTAGCGAATTTCCCTGGGCATCTCGCCTCGTGCGGCAAACGCGGTGGCATACACGAGCCCGAGCAGTTCGCGGTGGGTCTGAAGAAACTCAAAGTGCGCGTTGTGCAACTCCTCCAGCCGGCCGGTTAAATCTTTGCCCCGCGCCACGGCCTGCTGCATCAGCCGGAAGCGCTCGTCATGGGCTTGGTCGAGCAGCGCTTGGTAGAGATCGGCCTTGCTGGGGAAGTAGTAGTAAAGCGCCGGTTTGGTCACCTTCGCGCCGCTGACGATGTCTTGCACGGATGTGCCCGCGTAGCCCCGGTCGGCGAAAAGCCGAAGGGCGACGGCGAGGATCTGGTCCCGCGTGGCAGAGGCGATGGACTCCATCTGTTTACCGAACGGTAAGTAGCTCCTTCACCGACGCAGCGCAAGCCAGCGATCTTCGACCCAACCAGACCGCACCTCGGGAAGCCGCGGGGTGCGCTGGGCGCGTTGCTCAATAGAGCCGGGTGGATTCCTCGCGCCGGATGGGCTGCTCGAACTGGTCGGTGGTGAACTCCACCTTGAAGCGAGCGTCGTCTGCGCGCAGTGCCCGGGTGAGCACGCGCCACGTGGCTACGGACTTGCCTTCGAGCGAGGGCAGGGGAGTCATGGTGAGGGTGCGCCCCTGGGCGCGGACGGCGGAACTGCCGGAACCGAAGACGAACTCCTGGCTGTCAGGCACCGTGCGAACGACCCGGATGCCCGTGCCAATCTGGTTGCCTTGGTTGGTAACGGTGATGACGTAGTTCACCGGCTTCCCCACCTCGACTGGGTCCTCCTCATCCACGACCTCCACGAGCAACGCGTAGACCCCGAGGATCTGGGTCTGGCATTCGCAATGGACATGCCCGGCGGTCGTCCCGGTCAAGGCCGCCTTGAACTCCATCCGCCCGGGTCGCTCCGTGGTGAAAACGGCGCAAACCTCGCGCTCCGTGTTGGGGGCGAGGCTGCTGATTTCCCAAGTGACGCGATCCAGCCCGGCTGTTCCTCCGGCAGTGGCGCTCATCAACGTTGCTCCCGGCGGTATCGGCAACGTCACGGTGGCCTTCGGTTCGGGGCCGTCCCCACGGTTGCGGACGGTGAGGCAGACTTTCACCGGGCGGCCGGTGAACTGCCGTTCCGGTGCGTTGCACTGAAGCGCCAAGGTCGGCGTGGGAGTCGGCTCCGGCCCCAGGTCTTCGAGAAAGAAATTACTGCAGGGCTTCGGCGTCACGCAGCGGTAGCGGCGGCCTTTCGATGAGAAGGTGAAAGCGTAGGCTTCGACGGGTTCCGCGCCCGCCCAAATGACATGAAGGGCATGCGCGTGCCGACCGGGAGTTTACCGTCCACGATCTCGGCGGTGCGGGCGGCTTGGTGGAGGTCCTCCAAGTTTCCCTGCCAGCCCCACTGGTGAAGGATCGAGGCGATGTCGGGGCGAAGCTTTTCGTCCCGGAAGCGCGACCGGAGATCCTCGGGCGGTTAGGTTCCCGAAAGTTGCAGCGGGAGACCAGCCAATTGTGGCCCGAACGCCGGCGGAAAGCGATTGCGCCGCCGCGTGCCAGACCGGATATTCGCCCAATTCCCCGCCGATGGGGCGGTTCCATTATGAAACACCTCGCACTTCTCGCCGGATGGCTGGTTCTGCTGCCCGCCGGCAGCGTGCCCGGAGCGGTAGCCACTCCGCCGCGCTTTCGGGAAGTCTTCGAGATCGTGCGCACGAACCTTGGCGGGTTGACTCCCGATGCGGTGGAGCGCGCCGCCTTGAAGGCCCTGCTCACGGAACTCGGCGACCAAGTCACCCTCACAGATCAGAAGACCTCCCCGGCGACCGGCCCCGCCGGGCCCGGGGTGAGCAAGAGCGCGATGTTCGACACCAGCTACGGCTACATTCGTGTCAGTCACATCGGTCCGAAACTGGATGAGGCGCTGGCCACAGAGTTCGCCAAACTCGGCGGGAGCACGAAGCTCAAAGGCCTGCTCCTCGATCTCCGTTACGCCGCCGGCACGGACCAACGTGCGGCTGCGCGTGTCGCCGATCGTTTCCTTCCCACAGAACGCTTGCTCCTCACCGTGGACGGCGAGGCCCTACGCTCGACGGCCAAGACCAACGCTGTTCAGTTGCCCACGGCCATTCTGGTTAATCGTCACACCAGCGGCGCGGCGGAAGTGCTCGCCGCCCTGTTGCGTCAGAACCAAGTCGGGTTGCTCATCGGCACGGCCACGACGGGCGGCATCCGGCAGTTCAAGGAATTCACCCTCAGCACCGGCCAGCGGCTGCGCATCGCGACCGGCGAGACCAAACTCGGCGAAGGCCAGTCTCTTCCCGCCAGCGGCCTGCGGCCCGACATCGCCGTGACCGTGGGCACGGAGGAAGAACGCGCCTTCTATGCCGAGCCGTATCGCTCGCTCGCCAAGGCCGGAAACCCCAACGCCCCAGGAAAACTTAACGAAGCCGAACTCGTCCGCCGCCTAAATGCCGGGGAGAATCTCGACGCGCTTCCGGCCGCCATCCCCCCCGCCGTCTCCACGCCCCAGGTTCGCGATCCCGCGCTGGCCCGCGCGCTGGACCTGCTCAAGGGTCTGGCCGTGGTGCGCGCTGCCAAGCCGTGATCCCCGCTCACCTCGCCGCCTGATACAACTTGGCAAGGTCGAGGAGGAGCGGCTCCAGCTTCGCGTAATACTCCGGCTCCGGCAGCTCGCTCTTGCGGTCGCGGAGTTTGCCGATGGCAAGCTCGAGTTCATCCCGCTTCGCGCGCACCGCGGGCGGAAGTTTCTGCTCCTGCTCACTCCGCACGAGCACGAACTGGTGCGCGCGCAGGCCGTCAACGGTCGCGCCGTCCTTCGTCTTCTTCACCGCGCGCACGCCGCGAAACCAGTCCGGCGGCGTGCCGAGGCCGTCGCCATTGTCGTCGAGCAGCGGATGTTCCGTGGCAAGGCGGCCCTCGGTCTCGTAAAACTCCGCCACGCGGCTCGCTGCGAACAGATACGCCTCCAGCAGCGAAGTCTGGCCATCCTTGTCGAGGTCGGCCTCTGGGTTGCCGATGGCGGCGGCGAAGTGCCCGCCGAAGCGCGTGTAGTTCACCTCCTGCCCGCTGCGCGTCGCGGTCACGATCACCCGGCCAGCGGCGGAGAGTTTGTTCACGAACGGCCCGCTGGCGGACGCGCAGTTCACAATGGCGACGGGGCGCTGGAACGGCTTGAGCCACTCCGCGAACTCGGTGGCGTTCAGGTCCGGCCCGCGCAAGTTGAACTTGGCATCCTTGTTGTCGAACGTGCCGTGGCCCAACAGCACGAACCAGAGTTCGCCGGGGCCGGACTTCGGCTCCGCTTCCAGCGCGGCCTTGAAGCGTGCGAGGTCGTTCGTCTCCGTCGACTTCCAGCCGATGGGCACGAGTTTGGCCTGCGCCTTGGCCGCGACCTGCTCCAGCTTCGCCGCCGCTTCGGTGAATTGCCGCCCCAACTCCGCCTCGCCCAGCGCGCCAACGAGCACGAAGACGGTGGGCTTGTCGGCTAAGGGCTCTACCGCAGGCACGCAGCACAGCGAAGCCATGAGAATGATAGCGACGACACAGACGTGTGCCTGAGACCGAATGAAGCTGCGGAGCAGCGCCAGAAAGTAGCCCACGGCGTGAGCCGTTGGTAAACGGCAAATGACGCCAGAGCCCCGGAGGGGCGAAAGAAATACGGCCATCCCTATTGCCCATGCCAGAACGGTTCTGCCGCCGCGCTGCGGCTCTCTCTCGCTGCATCCTAAAACCCACGACTCACGCCGTGGGCTACTGTCTGCCGCAACTCCGTTGCTCCAATGTGTCAGCGCGTCGCTCACGGCAGCCCCCTCCTTCGCCGCAGCCCCCACTCGGCAATAAAGCACAGCAGGGCAAACAGGAACACCACTGGCTGATGCCAGAGCGGCATCGTCCACGCTTCGGTGACGGGAGCTTTCAGTCCGGGCAGGCGACTGGCAAATGCACCGAGCGCACCCATGTCCACGACTTCGCCGCCGGTCTGCTTGGCGATGGTTTCGAGCAACGCCCGGTTCGGTTTCAGCGAACGAAATTCCTCCGCCGCCAAGTCAGTCGTCCAACCCGCCACGGCGCGGCCCACCTCGCCACCGGCATTGTTCGTCGCGAAGGCCTCGACGTGGTAGCCACCGGTCTCGCGCGGGACGAAGGTCGCGGTGTAAAGGCCCGGTTCGGTCGTGGAGGGTTCCGCAGGCAGGCGGAGCGCGGGCGCGTTGCTCACGCCGCCGAGGACGGGCTGCACGCTCAGCATCACAGTGGCGTTGTCGAGCGGTTGAAACTTCGGGTTGCGCACGCGGACCCGCAGCTCGACAGCCTGGTTCGGGTCGCCTTTCTTCGGCTGCGCGGCGAGTTCCACTTTGTTCGGCACGTCGGCCACGAGCCAGCGCGCGAGCTGTCGCCACGCCTTGTCCATGTCCGCGTGCAGCTCGGGATCGTGCAAGCCCCAGCGCCACACATCGCCCACGGTCACGACCGCCGAGCGTCCGTGGCCGAAGCGTTGGATAGCCACGGCCGGGAATGCGCGTCCGTTGGCGTCCGTCACGGTGGCGACGCCGCTGGCCCCGGGCTTCAGGTCACGCACGGTGTTGAGCACATTGAATCCCGGCATTGCGGCGAGGCGCGTCTTTTCCTCGTTCTCCGTCGGCCGCAGGCGCGCCCAGGATTGCAGCCAACCCTCGCGCGTGAGGCCGAGCCGGAGGTTTTCTCGCGGCGCGTCATCCGGCACCTGGTCGAGATAGACCGGCAGCAAATCGCCGATGGGCGTGCGCAGGTAGCCGCCTTCGTGGAAGGTCTCCGCGCCGCCCAACATGAGAAACCCGCCGCCGCGCTCGCCCACGAATTTCTGCACGAGCGACTTCTGGTCCGCCGTGAAAAACTCGGCTTCGAGGTCATCCACGATAAGCGCGTGGTAGGCGAAGAGATCCTCGGCGGTCGTCGGAAAACCCTTCGCCAATTCCTCCGGGTCCTTGATGTTCAGGCGGATGAGCACGGGCTGGTCGTAGCGCTGGATTTCCTCCTTCGCCTGGTTGCCGAAGCCGCGAAAGAGCGGGTTGCTCGACTCTCCCGTGCGCCCGCGAAAGTCGAACTTCGGCTCGCGCTTCGCGATGCGGATCAGGCCGAGCAGTTCCACCTGATCGTCCCCGGCCAGCGCGCGGTTGAGGAACTTGAACTCCCAGTTCGGCCGCCCGCTGACGTAAAGGATGCGGAACGGCCCGCGCCCCCGATCCACGGCGAGCACGCGCGTGTTGTTCGCGAGCGTGGCCTCGGCAGAAGCCTTTTCATCCTTAAACTGCCCGCCCTCGCCCTGCGCGCCGACGCGCACGCGGTAGAAGGAAATTCCCCGCTTCTCCGGCTTGAGCTGGAAGCGGAACGCCAACAACTCGCCGTCGCGCTTCAAGCGCACGGTCTGCTGGCCGACGACCTTGCCAGCGGGGTCGAGCAACTCGGCCTTCACGTCGGCGTCGAGATAGCCAGTCGCGGCCGCATCGGCCTGAATCGTCACCGGCGCGTCCTCGAACGAAGTCTGCGTGACCGTGACGTTGGCGAGAGCAATATCGCGGTCGGTATCCTCGCGGCCCATGACGACTGGGTAAATCGGCGGCAAGCCCTTCAAGTCCGGCAGTTCACCTGCGATGTCCGTGGCGTTGCCGTCCGTCAGCAGCAGGACGCCGGCAGCGGGGCGGTTGCCGAGGCGTTCCTTCAAAGTCGTCAGCGCGCTGCCGATGGCGGAGGCGCGGCCCTCGAAGTTGAGTTCCGCGACGTCCGTGCTGGG
>JBJTAU010000571.1:0-7116 GCA_046090965.1 Limisphaerales bacterium
CTTCTCCGCAAAGAACTGCGCCGTGTAAGGCAGCAAGGATGCGCCGCCGGCCAGATACAGCTTGGTTGGGGCCGAGCCACCCTGCTGCCCCCGGTAGAATTGCACCGTCTGGTTCATCTGGATGTGCAGGCGGGTCATCACCTGCCGCGCGATCTTCGAGATGAGTGCCTGATGCGGATTGCTGGGCTCCTCGTAAGCACCACCCAGGCTCACAAAGCCCTCCTCGATCTTCATCTTCTCGGCGTCCTCCCAATTCATCTTCACTTCATTGGCGAAGTCTTGAGTGATGGAGTTCGCGCCGATGTTGATGGAGCGGGAATAAACCCGGCCTTGCTCAAAGAAAAGGAGGTTGCTTCTGAGCGCACCAATGTCCAGCAGCATGACGCTGCCCTCGGCATCGCCGTAATTGAAGCGGTAGGCGTTGCACAGCGCGGCGCAGGAAACATCCACCAGGTGCATCTCCAACCCGGCCTGTTCGCCGATGCGGAACAGGCTCTCGACGACCTCGTTCTTGATCGCCACCAGCAGGACCTCCAACTCGCCGCTGGGTGCGGTGCCGAGGATCTGATAGTCCCAAACCACTTCCTCGAGCGGGAAGGGGACGTTCTGCTGCGCCTCGTATTGGATGATCTGGCCCACCTTGCCGGGATCGGTGGCGGGCAGCTTGACGAACTTGGAAAAGACCAGAAAGCCCGGCGCGCAGACGTTGATCACGTCGGCCTCGAACGGCCCCTGCACGCCCTCGGCGAGAATCCCCTTCAGCGTTTGCAGCACCACCGCCTCGCGATCAGTCTCGGCTGCCCCCGCCTGCCCCATGCCGCGCAGCGTGTAGTTCTTGAGGCGCAGCGAGCCGGTTTCATTCGGCTCGAACTCCGCGACCTTCACGGTCGTGGCGCCGAAATCAATGCAGAGAAATGACTTAGATTTTAACATTGTCCTCGCGCTTTCACGTTTCAGTTCAGGCCGGTAAAATCACGGCGATTTACGTTCTCGTGAACGGCGGACTTGCGCCGCGTTGGTATCGGAACCATCAGGATGGGTCAAACATAAAACAAGTTCCGCGCTTCACAATGCGGCAAATCCCGTAGGCCCCGCTCAGACCTTGGTGCGGAAATACTCAATGGTCCTCGCCAGCCCGTCCGCCAGCCCCACCTTCGGCTCCCAACCCAAAAGATTCCGCGCGAGCGTGATGTCCGGCTTGCGCTGCTTCGGGTCGTCCACCGGCAGCGGCTTGAAGGTGAGTTTGCTCTTCGATCCGGTTGCCGCGATGATCTCGCGCGCGAACTCCAGCATCGTCATCTCGCGCGGGTTGCCGATGTTCACCGGTAACGCGTAATCACTCATCATCAGCCGGTAAATCCCCTCAATCAGATCCGAGCAATAGCAGAAGCTCCGCGTCTGCTTCCCCTTGCCGAAGACGGTGATCGGCTCGTTCCGCAGCGCCTGGCTCACGAACGCCGGCACCACCCGCCCGTCCTTGAGCCGCATGCGCGGGCCGGAGGTGTTGAAGATGCGCACGATGCGGGTCTCCAGCTTGTGCTGCCGGTGATACGCCATCGTGATCGCCTCGGCGAAGCGCTTGGACTCGTCGTAGCACCCGCGCGGGCCGATGGTGTTCACGTTGCCCCAGTAGTCCTCCGTCTGCGGATGCACCAGCGGGTCGCCATAGACCTCGCTCGTGCTCGTGAGCAGGAAGCGCGCACCCTTCTCCTTCGCCAAGCCCAGCGCCTTGTGAGTGCCCAGCGACCCGACCTTCAGCGTCTGAATCGGCAGCAGCGCGTAATCCACCGGGCTGGCCGGCGACGCGAAGTGCCAGACGTAGTTCACCGGCCCGTCGAGGAACAGGAACTCCGTCACGTCCTGCTGGATGAAGCGGAAGTTCTGGTTCCCCGCGAGGTGCTCGATGTTCGCGACCGACCCGGTCACGAGGTTATCAATGCCCACGACCTTGTGGCCCTTGGACAGGAGCAAGTCGGTGAGATGCGAGCCAAGGAAGCCCGCCGCTCCGGTGATGACGGACGTGGGCGACGCCAGGGCTGCGCGTTTTGATTTCAACTTGGTTTTGGTGGCCATGATTCAGGCAATTTGGGTGGGGTTGCGGCTTCCGTTTCGACGGGCTGCCGCAGCGCGCGCGACAACGCGCAGAGCAGCGCCAGGATAATTTCGAGGGCGAAAATCCAGAACACACCGTGCGCGATCGCTGCTCGGCGGAAATGTTTCTCCCACGTCACCAGCTCGTTCAGGACCTTCGGCCAGAACATCGCGATCACGTCCGCCACGACCAGCGGGCCGTCCTTGCTTTGGTCGTCGAGCCACGCCTTGGCCTGCTCGATCAGCTTTGCGCGGCTCAACTCCAACTCAGGCCGCAATCCCTCCGCGAGCGCGCCCGGCAGCGGCGGCAAGTCCGCCTTGCCCGCCTGCTCCAGCAGCTCGCGCATCCGCTTTGTGTCGAAGTTCGCGAGGTCCTTCACACCCGCGTTGCGCAGCGCTTCCTCCGCTGATGTCTGCATGACTTTCGGCCCAATATCCTTCGCCACCGCGAGCGCCGCCCGCGCCGCCCCGACGGTGAAACCCGTCGCCGCGCCGATCAACGTGGCCGTGCCCAGCACGAGCACTGCGATCCAGACGTTGAATGTATTTTTCGCCCCCTTGCGCAGCCGCAGACCGCCGAGCGAATGCAGCGCGAGATGCAAGGCCAGCGCGAGCAGGAACCCCAGGAACGCCCCCAGCAGCGTCAAACCGACCGCGCGACCAAAGAGTTCGCCGAGTTCAAACTTCGCTGCCGGATCCAACTGCTGCATCCGCGCGAGTAGGCCAGTTCACACTCCGCGCAGCAAGCCCCTCCTAAATTCTGACTCCTGACTTCTAGCTTCTGCCCTCACTTCGCCCCCGCGCCCGTGAGCACCACCGGAATCGTCTTCACCAAGATTTTCAGATCGAGCCAGAAGGACCAGTTGTCGATGTATTCCAAGTCGAGCCGCACCCATTCCTTGAAACTCTTCACCTCGTTGCGCCCGCTGATCTGCCACAGGCACGTCAGCCCCGGCTTCACGCTGAGGCGGCGGCGGTGCGCGGGATCGTTGATGCGGCGGATCTCGTCCACCGGCAGCGGACGCGGCCCGACGAGGCTCATCTCGAAGCGCAGCACGTTCCAGAGCTGCGGCAGCTCGTCGATGCTCCACTTGCGCAGGAAGCGACCGAGCAGTGTGATGCGAGGGTCGTTCGTCACCTTGAAAACCGGGCCATCCATCTCGTTGAAACTCGCGAGCTCGGCCTTCAACTGCTCCGCGTCCGTGACCATCGTGCGGAATTTCAGCATCGTGAACGGCCGGCCGTTCAACCCGCTGCGCTGCTGCCGGAAGAACACCGGTCCCGGCGAGGTCACCTTCACCGCCAGCGCGGTGAGCAGCAGCACCGGCGACGCCAGCACCAGCAGCACCAGCGCCCCGCCGAAGTCCAACGCCTGCTTCGCCACGCCCTGCCAGCTCGACTCCGGGGCCGAGCGGAAGACCACGGTGGGCCGGCCGAGGAAATCATCCACGCTCGTCTGCGAGATGCGCGTCCGGAAAAAGTCCGCCAGCAGCCAGACCTCGACGCCTTCGAGTTCGCAGAGCTGGATGACCTTTTCCACCTGCTCGAAATACGTGTGGCGCGCACTGAGCACGACGCCATTCGCGGCGTGCTCGTGGAGCAGTTCCGCCAACCGCTCGCCGGACGACTGGAGCAAGTCCAGCCGCGCCAAAATCTCCACGGACCCACGCGCCTTGGCGTGCAGATCGCGCTCGATCTGCGCCGTGTCCTCCGGCGCGCCGATGAGCACCAACCGCCGCTTGAACTGCTCCTGTCCGAGCTTGGAGAGCAGCCAGCCGCGCCGCAGTTCTTCCTTGGCCATCACCAGCACGAAGGCAAACCCACCGAAGAGGAAAATCACCGCGCGGGCCAGCTCTTGCTTGCGCAGGAACAGGGCCGAGACCACCGCCAGCATCGCAATGGTCGCGGCGTGCCCTAGCACCCACGCCGTCTCGCGCCGCGAGAAGATCACCGGACGGTTGTAGAAGCCGAGCGCCTTGAGCAGGAACAGCGAACCGGGAATGATGAGCAGGTAGAGCCAGAGGTATTGGTCAAACGGCTGTATCTCCGCCAACCCCGGCGAATATGCCGTGGCTGCGTGGCGCACGGCGTGGGCCAGCCAGAAGGCGAGCGCGAAGAGCCCCGCGTCCAGCCACTGCTGGACCTGTGCCCGGATTTGCCGCTGGCGGCGCAACATCGTGCCTGACTAATGCCACTCCGCGCGCAGCCAGTAAATACAATGTTCGCCCGACCCGGTCTCGGAGAGAAAGGTTGACCACCTCATTTGCCGCCGCCCGGCTGATCGTCCGACGTCTGGGCCGCGCCTTTCAGGCGGGCGACTTCCGCCTCCAGTTGCCGCTGCCGGTCGATCGTCTCACGCGTCTTCGCGATGGAGAAAGCGTTGATCAGAAAGCACCCGACGTGGACGGCCGAGTTCCAGTAGAGCACGAAGTTCGACGAGTAAGTCTGCCCCGCGCTCCGATCCGCCGCCCACCATGTCAGCGCGGAGGCCACCGACATCGCCACGCCCGGCCACAGGCCCAGATACCAGGCCGCGATGCCCACGGGCAGCGAATAGAAGACGAACAGGTTCAGTTCGTAGCCGGTGACGTAGTCTAGCCATCCCAGCCCCAACAGCATCAGCAGGCACAGGCCGAAGATGAGAAAAAGGTTGCGCGTCCGCACAGTCACAGCCTAGGCACTTCAACATGCGCCGGGAATCGGGTCAAATGCCGATCAAGGAGAAATTGGATAAGGAGAGAAGGAACACAGGAACGTGAAATTGTGGGCACCAGCCCCCTCTCCTGCCTTCCTGCGCTCCTTATGAAAACGTTACGCTCGGAAACCTCTTCTGCACCGCCGCCTTCTGCTTCGGCCACTCGTTGGCCTTCCAATGCGGCCAGTCACAGGTGCTCGTCAACCGCTTGCCGTCGGGCGTGCAGAGCCAGAGCTTCACCGGCACCGTGCCTTCGCAGACCAACGGATGAAATTCTAGCTTGAAGCACTCCTGCAACTTCACCTGCGCTTCCGGCGACACGGCGGTGCGCCCGCCACCCTCGGCCTCCTCGGAATAGACCAGCTTCACCGGCTTGCCGGTCGGCCACGGAAGCTGCGTCGGCGTCAGCTCGTCGAGCCAGCCCACTTGCTCCGGTGCGAGGTGCGCGAGGAAGCCTTCCTTCAGCGACGCCCCCTGCGCCTCCTTCTGCAAGGTGAGTCCCTTGAACGCCCGCGCCAGCGCCGCCGTCAGCGCCGCGTCGTCGAACGGTTGGTATTCCAAGTCCGGCAGCGCGGCGGCGACCAGGTTCACCCGCGCGATGAACTGCTTCACCTCGTGGTTCAGGTTGGGCAGCTCGAACCACCCGCGCATCGTGGCCTCCGCCAAGCAGCGCCCCGCTGCCGCCGGGTCTGTCTCCCGCTGGTGCTCGTGGCCGATGACAAGGTCGTGGAAGCGCGCGAGCTTCACCGCCGCCACCCGCTTGTGCGTGCGGTCGAACAGGTGGGTGACCATCGCCGAGAGATGCTGCGGATACAGCTCCTTCAACCACTCCGGCTTCACCGCCGTCGCCAGGCCCAAGAGCGTCAACGGCCGCAGCGCGCCCTCCGTTTCGCGGATCGCCGCGGCGACGAACAACGTCGCGTTCTGCACCACGCTCTCCCGCATCAGCGTGCCCTGCCGGCCCTCCGTGAGCTCGCACTCCAGCGTGCCCTGATCCCGTCGGATGGCGAGCTGGTCAATGAAACCGGCGGTGAGGCACTTCAGCAGCGCGTCTTCCGCCGGCTCCTCGGATTCCAAGGCCTCGTCCGCCTCCCCGCGCCACTCGCGCTCCGCAATTCCCAGCACCTGCTCATACGTCTGGCTGACCTCGCGCGCGACCTTTGCGTTGATGCCGTAGCGCCGGCACGTCTCCGGGTTGAAGCCGCTCTTCTTCGCGAAGTGATAGGCGCGCATCAGCGTGAAGAAGTCCGAGTCCAGGCTGGCCTCGAACAACTCGCGGTTCTCCGCCGCCCGCGCGTCGCCGCGCTGGACGCGCATGAGCAGGTCCCGCCCGCTCACCAGCGCCGCGCACAACACCGCCGACGGCACGCACCCGCGCCGCTCCGCCTCGACGAGCATTCGCGAGTAACGCGGGTGCATCGGCAGCCGGAGCATCTGGCGGCCAACCGGAGTTAGGTCGGAGTTTCGAGTTTCGGGTTTGGTGTTTCGAGTTGGACCAGTCGCGTCCGAAGCCGCCGCCTTGGAACTCGAAACTCCAAACTCCAAACCCGAAACCGACGTTTCCGCGCGCAGCGCCCCCAGAATCACCAGCAACCGTTCCGCCCGCTCGACCGCCGCCGGGTCCGGCTTGTCCAGCCAGTCGAACGTCACCGCACTCTTGATGCCGAGCGAGTGCAGGAGCAACACCACCTCCGCCAGGTCCGCGCGCTGAATCTCCGGCGTGTTGCGCTCGGGCCGGTTCAAGGGCCCGCTCTCCGTCCACAACCGCCAGCAGGTCCCAGGCGCGGTGCGGCCCGCCCTGCCCTTCCGCTGGTCCGCGCTGGCGCGGGAAATCTCCTCGATGAAGAGCGTCTGAATCCCGCGCTCCGCGTCATAGCGGGCCACGCGCGCTTCGCCGCTGTCCACCACATGCATGATGCCGTCAATCGACACGCTCGTTTCGGCGACGTTCGTGGCGACGACGATCTTGCGCCGGTCGCTCGGACAAAACGCGAGGTCCTGCTGCTCCGGCGAAAGGTCGCCGTGCAACGGGATGAAATCGCAATCCTCCGCCAGGTGCGCCGCCCGCAGCGCGTTGATGGTCGCGTTGATCTCGCCCATGCCGGGCATGAACACGAGCACGTCCCCTGGCCCGCCGTGGTTCACGATGCGCTCCCCCGCATCCGCCGCCTGCTCGGTCGCCGGTCTTCGGTCCAAGTGCTCGGCGTAACGCACCTCGACGGGGAAGCTGATGCCCTCGCTGACGAGGATTGGAGCAGGTGAGAAGTTGGGCAGGTGGGTATGTGGGGAGGGGGGGATGTGGGCCGGGGCGCCCGCGTGGTGTCCCCCTT
>JBJTAU010000572.1:0-4536 GCA_046090965.1 Limisphaerales bacterium
AAGAAAGCTGAATTGGACCGCAAGGCCAAGGCCGAGGCAGAAAAGCAAGCCAAGCTCGCTGCCGAGAAGAAGGCCGAAGCCGAGCGGATCGCCAAGCTCGACGCGGAGAAGAAAGCCGCTGCTGACGCCAAGGCCAAAATCGAGGCCGAGAAGACGGCCAAGGCCGAGGCTGAGCGACTCGCGAAGCTTGATGCCGAGAAGAAGGCCGCTGAAGCGCGGGCGAAAATGGAGGCGGACAAGAAAGCCGCCGCCGAGGCCGCGAAGAAGGCGGCTGCTGAGGCCAAGGCGAAAATGGCCTCCACGCCCAAGCCGCCGACCACACCAGCGGTTCCGGCGCCGCCCCCCAAGACTTCCACCTCGCCCGACGCGCAGGCCAAGGCTGCTGCTGCCGCCGCCAAGGCCGAGGCCGACCGCAAGCTCGAAGCCGAGCGCCAGGCGCGGCTCGATGCCGAAAAGAAAGTGGCTGCGGAAGCCAAGGCGAAGGCCGATGCCGAGAAGGCTGCGAAGGCCGAGGTCGAGCGCAAGGCTAAGCTGGAAGCTGAAGCCAAAGCCAAGGCTGACGCCGAGCGCAAAGCTGCTGAGGCCAAGGCCAAGCTCGAAGCGGACAAGAAGGCCGAAGCAGATCGCAAAGCGAAATTGGAGGCCGACCGCAAAGCTGCGGCTGACGCTAAGGCCAAGATAGAGGCCGACAAAAAGGCGAAGGAAGAGGCGGATCGCCAGGCCAAACGCGACGCGGAGTTGAAGGCCAAGCTCGAAGCGGATCGCAAAGCCGCCGAGGCCAAAGCCCAAGCCGAAGCTCTTAAGAAGGCCGAAGCCGATGCGAAGGCGAAGCTGGAAGCCGAGAAGAAGGCCAAAGCCGAAACCGACCGACTCGCGAAAATCGCAGCGGACCAAAAAGCCGAGGCCGACCGCAAGGCCCGCGAAGCCGCCGAAGCCAAGCGCAAGGCTCAGGAAGCCGAAGCCGAGGCCCGCGCCAAACTGGCAGCCGACCACGCTCGGCAGGCAAAGGCCGCCGCCGAGACGCGCCTTGAAACCGCGCGGAAGGCGCAGCTGCAAGCCGCCCAGCAGGCCGAGGCTCAAGCCAAGGCCAAACTTGAGATGGAGCGCAAAGCTGCCGCTGAGTCAGAACGACTTGCCAAGCAAAAGTTGGAGGAGGAACGCAAGGCTCGGGAGGCTCAGGAAGCCGCGATGCGGAAATCTGTCGAGGCCGCCGCCGAAGCCGCCAAGACGCAGGCCCGCCTCCAAGCCGAAGCTGACAAGAAGGCGAAGGCAGAGGCCGAGATCGCGCTCCGGAACTCCATGAAAGCGCAGGAGGACGCCGCGCGCCTCCAGCGGGAAGCCGAGGCGAATCGCATCAAGGCGGAAGCCGCTGCGAAGGCCAAGGCCGAGGCAGACGCCAAGCGCTTGGCCGCCGAGTCGGCAGCGAAGGTGAAGACTGATGCTGAGGCTGCGAAGAAGGCCGAGGCCAAAGCCAAGGCCGACGCGGAGGCTGCCAAGAAGGCTGAGGCGAAGAAAGCCGCCGAAGTTGAGGCCCGTTTGAAGGAGAAGGAGCGCCAGCGCGCCGAGGCGGAGCGCAAGGCCAATGCCGGCAAGCCCCCCGTCACCCCGCCGCCGTCCACCACCACGAAGCCTCCGGAGACCAAGCCTCCCACCGCGGTGACGCCGCCAGCGGTAGTGAAGCCCGACACCACCAAGAAGGGCCCCGTGAAGCCGAAGGAGCAGCGCCTCAAGGAACTGCTCCAACTCTATCTCACGGACAAGATCACGCCGCGCGAGTATCACCAGCAGCGCGCCAAGATCCTCGCCGAGCCTTGAACGGTCGGCCAGATTGACTGCCGCTTATCAGACCGCCGGGCAACCGGCGGTCTTTTTCTTGGCACCATAGACTTCCGTCCCACCGTGCCTGTGGATAGGCTGGCGGACATGAGCCATCGGCGAACGTTTTTTGGGCTTTGCGCCGTGCTGTTCCTGGGTTGCGCAGGGCTGCCCGCAGCCGAATCGCCCAGCCTCGGCTGGATTGCCGTGTCCGAGGACGGCAAGGGCTTCACGCGTGGCGCGGTGGGAACTCCTTTTGTCCCGTGGGGCTTCAACTACGACCACGACGAGCCGGGTCGGCTGCTCGAAGACTACTGGCTCACCGAGTGGCCGAAGGTGGAGGAGGACGTCCGCGAGATGAAGGACCTCGGCGCGAACGTCGTGCGGATTCATCTCCAGTTCGGCAAGTTCATGGACGCGGCGGACAAACCGAACGCGACCTCGCTTCAGCAACTCGCCAGGCTCCTCACCCTCGCCGAGCGCACCGGCCTCTACCTCGATCTCACCGGCCTCGGCTGTTACCACAAGGCCGACGTGCCCGCGTGGTATGACGCGCTCGACGAGGCGGCACGCTGGGCCGCACAGGCAAACTTCTGGGCCGCCGTCGCGAAGCGGTGCAAGGACAGCCCCGCCGTCTTCTGCTACGACCTGATGAACGAGCCGGTTGTCGCCGGTGCGCAACGCAAGCCGGGCGAGTGGCTCGGCGGCGCGTTTGCCGGCAAGCACTTCGTCCAGTTCATCACGCTCGATGCCGCCGGCCGCGTGCCGCACACCGTCGCCAGCGAATGGATTCGCACCCTCACCAAGGCCATCCGCCAGCACGACACGAAACACCTCATCACCGTCGGCCTCGTGGACTGGAGCCTCGACCGCCCCGGCCTGCGCAGCGGTTTCGTGCCGGACAAAATTGTCGGCGATCTCGACTTCCTCTGCGTCCACCTTTACCCGAAGCGGGGCGAAGTGCCGAAGGCCATCGAGACCCTGCGCGGCTTCGCTGTGGGCAAACCGGTGGTCATCGAAGAGACGTTTCCGCTGCAGACCGGCTTCCCCGAGTTCGGCCAGTTCATCACCGAGTCGCGCGGCATCGCCTCCGGCTGGATCGGATTCTACTGGGGCAAGACGCCGGCCGAGCTGCGCAAGTCCAACACCATCGGCGACGCCATGCTGCTCGGCTGGCTGGAGTTCTTCCAACGCGAGGCCAAGTCGGCGAGATGACTGAGCGGGCAAGATCGGACCTGCGGCGGCCAAGAAACGCACAGCCTCCGCCCCAATCGCAGCCGCCTTGTCACCGTCGAACCGGGATGAATCGCATTCCCTCGCCCCGCTGGCTCGTCATCGGTTGGGTCGCGCTTGTGGCGACCGGTTGGCTGGGCACCTTGAGCTTCCTCCCCGCCGCCGAACCGCGCGCCAAGCCAGGTGAAAATCCCGCCGTCGTGGCCGCCCGCGAACGCGCCGCGCTCACGCACGCGATCTACGCGACCACGATGGAGATGCTCCACCGCCATTACTTCCGTCGCGGCCAAGCCGTGCTCCCCGCGCGCGCGATGGAGGACGTGTTCTCCGAGGTCGCCGAGCAGACGAAGGTCGAGGGCAGTTGGATCGCCGTGAACACGAAGGCCATGAGCCTCCATCACGAGCCGAAGACGGACTTCGAGAAACGCGCCGCCGCCGCACTCGCCGCCGGACAGGAACGCTTCGAGACCGTGGACAAGGACTTCCTGCGCATCGCCCGGCCCATCCCGCTCGGCGAAGGCTGCGTCAACTGCCACACCGGAATGTTTCGCAGCCCGCCCTCCACGCCCCGGATGGCCGGCCTGATCGTCGCCGTGCCATTGAAGTAGCCTCACATCATCCCCGCCCGCTTGCGCAGCGCCCACTCCAGTGCCAGCAGCGCGATGACCGCGCCGAACCACCACCAACTCTGCCACAGCACCGTCTCGGTCTCGACCACGCGGCCTTGGCTCAACGGTTTCAGCCGCTCGATGAGCGAATCCAGTTCCTCCTCGCGGAAGTAGCGGCCACCGGAGTTCGCGGCGAGTTCGCGCAGCAACGGCTCGTTGCAGTTCAGCTCGGCCAACTCTCCTGTCTCGGGCCGGCGCACGGTGAATCCGGTGCGCGCCTTCATCTCCGATTCCGGCAGGCCCTCGACGCGCACGCGGACTTCGTAGTCGCCGTCCGCCAGCGGCGCGGTGCGGGCGCGGTAGATGCCCGTCTCGTTCTCGTCGGCGGTGAGCGGGAGCGTGGCGACCTTGCGGCCGTCGCGCATGAGCCACGCCTCGGCCTTCGCGCGCGGCATCGCGCGGCCTTGCGCGTCGAGAATGCGCGTGCGTATTTCGGCGGTCGCGCCCGGCTCGTAGTTCAACGCGCCGCTGTCGAGCGAGACGAACTTGTCCTGCACGGCGAACGGCGACTCCATCACGAACTTCGCCGCCTGGTTCCAGAACTTCTGGTGGTAGAGGTCGCCGACCTTGTAGCGCCAGCGCCACGACTCGTCGAACGCGAGATACAGCGCCTTGCCCGCGCCGTAGCGCCGGAAGACCGCCGCCGCGCTGCGCGTCTCGCCGGTCACGGCCTCCAGCCATGTCTCCGCGCCGGGCAGCGCGCGCGCGGGCGCGAGCCAGTGCGGCGACGGCAGGAACCACCACAGCCGCGCGTTCTCCAGCGGGTCGCTCGTGAGCGTGAGCGGCGTGAGCGAACTGCCCGTGGCCGCAAGCTTGAAAT
>JBJTAU010000573.1:0-3682 GCA_046090965.1 Limisphaerales bacterium
TGGTGCCCGCGTGCGTCATCCTCGCGCTGATGAACACGCACCACCCCGTGCCGCTCTCGTGGCGGCTGCTCGGCCAATGGCTCGTGATGGCCGCGGGCGGCGCGGTCGTAACGCCGCTGGTCTTCCGGCTCTTCGCGTTGGTGAACCGGCTGTTCACTTACCAGGCGCTCCCGGAATCGCACTACCGCGAGACGCGGCAAATCAAGCGGACGAAATTTTGAAGTGCGCTGACCCATGACTCCGCTCAACCCCATCAAGCAGCCGGACACGCAGCTTCGCGTGCTCGCCATCCTGGTGGGTGGGGGCTTCGCGGTGCTGCTGGCGGGGCTGTGGTTTGTGCAGGTGTTTTCCTCGAAGAAGTTCGCCGACAGCCTTGAAGACCAAGCCGTGCGCAGCGTGCGCATCCCGGCGGTGCGCGGGAAAATTGTCGACCGCAACGGCCAGGCCTTCGCGGAAAACCGGCCGACCTACAACGTCGAGCTTTACCTTGCGGAGCTGGGCAAGCACTTCCATGCCGAATACCTGCGCATCCGGCCGGCGGGCGCGCGCCTCACCCGTGTCGAGCGCGAGCAGCTCGAATGGACCGCGCGCTACAACGTGGTCAGCAACATCACCGCGCAGGTCGGCGACTGGCTCCAGCAACCACAGGAAATTGACCAACGCAAATTCCAGCGCCACTACAACGAAGTCCGCGCGCTGCCCATCGCGATTCTGCAAAACCTCAACGCCGTGCAGGTCGCGCGGTTCGCGGAGCGGCCCGGCGTTTTCCCCGGACTCGATCTGGAGATTCAGCCGCTGCGCGTGTATCCGCACGGCAGCCTCGCAGCACATGTGCTCGGCTCACTCACGCGCGACGACAGCTCGCAGGAGGAGGAGGATGCCTTCTACCACTACCGCCTGCCGGACTGGAAAGGGCAGACCGGCATGGAAGGAGTTTTCGACGGCCAGTTGCGCGGCACGGCGGGCACGAAGTCCATGACCGTGAACCGCCTCGGCTACCGCCAGCAGGAGACCGTGCTGCGTGCGCCCGACCCGGGCGACAACCTCGTGCTCACGCTCGACTTCAAGCTCCAGCGCGCGGTCGAGGCCGCGTTGGTGACGTCCATGTTCGGCGTGCACACGCGCGGCGCGGCGGTGGTGCTGGACGTGCAGAACGGCGACGTCCTGGCGATGGCGTCGGCCCCGGCCTTCGAGCCGGCGGAGTTCATGGGCCGCATCTCGACCGAGCGCTGGACGAATGTGCTGAACCATCCCGTGCAGCGGCCCATGCTCAACCGCGCCACGCAGGAGAATTACCACCCCGGCTCGGTGCTCAAGATGCTTACCGGCCTTGCCGCGCTCGAGTTGGAGCGGCTCGACCCGAAGGAGATTTTCAACGTCGAGGGGGACCCCGAGCGGCCGGGCAAGGGCTGCATCCACGTGGGCAACCGGAAAATCAAGGACACCGTCGCGGCCGGCCCTTACAACTTCAAAAAGGCGCTGATGCATTCCTCCAACTCCTATTTCATCCATCACGCGCTCAAGCCGGGCGTGCTCCAGAAGATGATCCTGCTCGGCCAGAAGTTCCACCTCGGCGAGCGCACGGGCATCCTGCCGCGGCAGGAAACGGCCGGTGAATTTCCCGACCAGACCGACCTCGTCCGCCGCTGGCAGCCCGGCGACACGGCGAACCTCGCCATCGGCCAGGGCCAGGTCTCGGTCAGCCCGCTGCAAATCGCCGTCATGACCGCGGCGATTGCCAACGGCGGAAAAGTGTTCTCGCCGCGCCTCGTGCTGCGGCTGGAGCCGAGCGACCCGCAGTTCGGCGACCGGGCTACCGAGTTCCCGGTGAAACGGCGCGACGAACTGGGTGTGAAGCCGGAGAACTTGCGGCTGATCCACGAGGCGATGCTCGCGGAAGTCGAGGAAGCGGGCGGCACCGGCACTGGGGCGATCATCAGGGGACTAAAAATCGGTGGCAAAACCGGCACGGCGGAAATCGAGCACGCCGGCAAGGTGGTGGACAAGACGACGTGGTTCGCGTCCTTCGCGCCGGTGGACCGGCCCAAGTGGGCGGTCGTGGTCATGGTCGAGAGCGGGGCGTCCGGCGGCAAGACGTGCGCGCCGATTGCGAAGCTGATTTACGAAGCGCTGCTCAAGCGCGAGCGCGACGGCGGGCAGAAGTACACAGCCTTGGCCCTGATGAACTGAACCATGCTCGCCCGCCCCAACATCGCCGAGAAGCCCGCCCGGATCGACTGGGTGCTGCTCTGCGCGCTGCTCGGGTTGATGGTGTTGGGAGTGCTCTTCATCCACAGCGCGCGCT
This sequence comes from Limisphaerales bacterium, assembly GCA_046090965.1. Lineage (GTDB taxonomy): Bacteria > Verrucomicrobiota > Verrucomicrobiia > Limisphaerales > SXTU01 > SXTU01. Next base: position 2,306 of record JBJTAU010000573.1, read on the forward strand.
ACGCGACGGAGGCCGGCGCGGGCGTGCCGTGGTTCAAGCAGCTTCACTTCCGGCAGGTGATCTTCTACGCGCTCGGCCTTGCGGCGCTGGCGGTCACGTGCCTGATTCCCTACCAAACGCTGGCGCGGTGGTCTTATGTCGGCTATTGGGCGAGCATCCTCCTGCTGCTGCTGGTGCTCATCCCGCACATCGGGGCGATGCGCTTTGGCGCGCGGCGGTGGATCGACTTGGGAGTGTTCCAACTCCAGCCGTCGGAGATCGCCAAGATCGCCTTCATCCTCGCGCTGGGCAATTTCCTCGCGCGCCCGCTGGACGAGCTGAAGCTCACGGGGAATTTCTGGAAAGCGCTCGCCATGCTCGGGCTGCCGTTCGCGCTCATCTTTGTGGAGCCGGACCTCGGCTCGGCGCTGGTGCTGATCCCGACTGGCTTCGTGATGATGTATGTCGCGGGCATTCCCGCGAAGTATCTGCGGCGCTTCCTTAGCGGCTCAGCGCTGATCATGGTGTTGATCCTGGTGGATGTGCTCTTCGCGCCGCCGGGCTGGCAGTTGAAGCTGCAGGACTACCAGCGCCGCCGGCTGCTGGTGTATTTCGGTTTGGACCACAAGTATTTTGCTCCGCCCAACGCCACGGCGGCGGAGCTTCAGAAGGCCCGCATACAAGAGCGCAACGACAGCTACAATGTCGAACAAGCGCTCATCTCGGTCGGCTCCGGCGGGCTGACCGGGAAGGGCTGGCGGCAGGGCACCCAGAACGTGTTGGGTTACCTCCCGCGCGCCGTGGCCCACAACGACTTCATCTTCTCCGTCCTTGCCGAGGAGAGTGGATTCGTCGGGAGTTGCGTCGTGCTCTCCCTCTATGCGGTGGTTCTGTTCGCCGGGATCAGAATCGCCGGCCAGGCGCGCGACCGCCTGGGCAAGATGATGGCGGCCGGAGTGGTCACGCTCCTGTTCAGCCACATGTTCATTAATATCGGCATGAACATCCGTTTGATGCCCGTGACGGGCGTGCCACTGCCGCTGCTATCATACGGCGGGACTTCAGTGATCTGCACCCTGGTCGCCGCGGGCCTCCTCCAAAACATCTACCTGCACCGCAGGTCTTACTAACCCACATGAGCAATCGTTTCTCCAACCGCCGCGGCGGACCCCGTCACTTCCGTCCCTCCGGTGGCCTCAACCCCAACGCCAAGCCCGACCGCGCCGCCGTCATGGCCCGCCTCGCCGCCACCAGCGGAACGCAGGTCAGCGGCGATGAATCGGTCTTTGCCCGCGGGCGCGAGCACGAAATCCGCCGCGCCGAAAATATCGCCGCCGGTCTGCCCGCCGAGGGTGAAAACCAAACCGCGCCCAAACCCGCCGGCCGCCACGATTACCG
>JBJTAU010000574.1:0-5473 GCA_046090965.1 Limisphaerales bacterium
GGCCGACACCGGCGCGAGCCACTACGACAACGCGCCGAAGAACATCTGGGTCTTCGACGTGGACGGTAAGAAGCTCAAGAACCGGAAGGAGTTCACGTCCATGAAGCTCAAGTTCAAACGCGACGGCCAGGACGTGGAAGATGCGGGCTTTGCCGACGGCATCCGCGCCGACACCGACGGGAACATCTGGGCCGGGGCCGGCTGGGTGGGCGCGGGCTACGACGGCGTCCACATCTTCGCCGGCACGGACGGCCAGCGCATCGGGCAGATTCTGCTGCCGGAGATTTGCTCGAACGTCTGCTTCGGCGGTGCGAAGCGGAACCGCCTCTTCATGACCGCCAGCACCTCGGTCTATGCGGTGTATGTCGAGACCCAGGGCGCGCATATCTCCTGAGGCCATGCCCCAACGGGGCATCGGAATACAGCCCAGGGTTGCGCGCCAGCGCTACCCTGGGTTTGAACGCCGAATAGACCGCCGCCCTGAAGGGGCGGCGGAAGCGTTGGGAATCCCGTCCAGTGCCCCTTCAGGGCACCACTGCTTTTTGATTCGGTAACCCAGGGTAGGCTCCGCTGCGCTCCCCCAACCCAGGGCTATATTACGGCACCCCCGTGGGGTGTGGGAATTTCGCGACGCGCGGGCTTGAACGGCGCTGCCAACAGCCCGTGCCGGCGATTTGCGGTCGCCGCCTTTGGGTTGGATAGCTCGACGTGCGGGTGCCAACGAAAGGCGGCTGGAAGCCGCCAGCGCAGCCCTACTTGAACATCGCGTGCTTGCCGTCGCCGCCGCTGAGGACGTAGGCGACGAGGTCGAGGACGTCCTCCTGCTTGAGCATGTTGAGGCGGCCCTCGGGCATGGGCGAAACCTTCGACGGCTCCATCTTCACTACCTTCTTCCGGTCCACGCCGATGCGCTGGTTCGGGTCGGTCAGGTCGGTGTTCACCTGCACGGTGTCGCCGTTGAGGTTCACGATGATGCCGGTGATGGTCTCGCCGTCGTCCTTGGTGAGCACCACGGGGACGAACTGCTCGTTGATCTCCTTGCTCGGGTTGATGACTTGGTCGAGGAAGTCGCGCGCGTTGTAGCGACCGCCCGCGTGCGTGAGGTCGGGGCCGGTCATGCCGCCCTCGTTGCCGAAGCGGTGGCAGGCGAAGCACGCGGCGGCCCCGAACATCTTCCGGCCGTTTTCGTAATTGCGGTGTTGGAGCCCGCCCTTCTCCGCTGCGGCAGCCAACTCGTCGAGCTTCCACTCTTTCACCATCGTGCGACCCGCGAAGGCTTCGGCCAACGCTTCGAGCGGTGACTTCTTCACGGGCTTCTTGGCGAGCAAGTCGGCGAGCGTGGTCTTCTCGGCGGCGGTCAGCGTTTCCTCGGCCCCGGTGCGGATGAACTCGATGAACTTCTCGAAGCTCGCGCCGCCGCGATAGTTCGCCGCGCGCAGGAACCAGTTGAACTGATCGGTCCGCAGCGCGGTGGTCCAGCCGGTCTTGAGCGCGCGGAGGGAGCGCGCGTATTCCATCTGCTCCTCCTGGCCGGGCGCGTTCTTGAGGGCGGCGATGCCCTTGGCGGCGATGTTCGGCGACTGGAGCGCGACGAGCGTCTCGCACAGCACCCAGTTGAGCGGGAAGTTTTCGGCGGGGAACAGCGGGTCGAGCTTGGCAATGGCGCGCTGGCGCGTGGCTTCATCGGGCTGGCCGAAGCGCACGAGGCTGATGGAGTAAGTGCGGACGAGGGCGAGACGCTGGTCCTGGTTGAGCTTCTTCCAATCCACCTTGTCGAGCGCGGCGAAAATCTTCACGCCCATCGCCGTGTCCACGGGCGGGTCGGTGGGCTTGCGGTGTTGCGGGTCAATGCCCGTGCGGCGCGCGAGGCCAAGCAGGGCTTCGACTTGCTTGCCGCCGTCCGCTTCGGTGAGCGCCTTGTCGGCCCACGTCGCGGCGGGCTGCCATTCGAGCGCGGTGCGCGCGGCCCAGCGGAGGTAGCGGTCGCTGCTGCTCAAGTGCGGCCACGCGGCGGCGATGGCCTTAGCATCGGCGTGGCCGTGGAAGGCTTCGAGTGAGTGGCGGAGTTCGCGGGCCTTCGCGGCGACGGGGTCGGTCGTGGGCTTCGACGGCGCGGTGGATTCCTTGCCCGTGTAAGTCACGCGGTAGAGGCCGGACTGCACCTTGCGCCCGCCGATGGCGAAATACATCGCGCCGTCCTGCGGGTGGATGATGGCGTCGGTGAGCGGGAGCGGCGCGCCGGAGAGGAATTCCTCGCGCGTGGCGGTGTAGCTGGAGCCGTCGGGCTTGAGGTGGACGGCGTAGAGCTTGCCCCAGCTCCAGTCGAGGATGAAGAGCGCGTCCTGATACTTGGCCGGGAACTTCGCGCCGTAGCCGAAGGTCACGCCGGTGGGCGAGCCGGGGCCGATGTTGACGACCGCGCCGAGGTTGTCGGGATACCACTCGGGGCGCTTGCCCGCGCCGTTGCGCCAGCCGTATTCGGAGCCGCTGGTGACGTGGTTGACGCGCGTGGGGCGATACCAGGGCGTGTTGAAATCGTATTCCATGTCCGCGTCGTAGGTGAACAGCTCGCCGTCGCGATTGATGGCGGCGTCGAAGATGTTCCGGTAACCGGAGGAGTAGGCCTCGAAGTTTTTCCCGTCGAGCGACACGCGGTAGATGATGCCGCCGGGACCGAGCACGTCGCGCATGAAGCCACGGCCATCGGGCATGCGCGGGAGAACGTGGTCCTCGCCCCAGATGAGCGGCACCTTCGACCCGCTGAACGCCGTGGGTTTGGTGCCGTTGCCGGTGATGAGGAAGAGCGACTGGCGGTCCGGTGCGGGGACGATGGCGTGGACACCGTGGTCGCCGCGAGCCTGCATGTCGCGGAGCAACTCGACCTTGTCGAGCACGTCGTCGTTCTTCGAGGAGGAGACGCGGTAGAGGCCGCTGGGGATTTTGTTCTCGTAGTCGTTCACGGCGACGTAGAGGCCGTTGTTCAACCAGAGCAGGCCGTTGGCCGCGCGGATGGGGGCGGGAATCTTCTCAATCGTGGCGGGGTCGAGCGCCTTGCCCGGCGCGGGCGGCGCGAAGCGGAAAAGCCCGCCGTATTGGTCGCTGGCGATGATCCGGCCCTTGTCGTCGGTGCAGAGATTGACCCACGAGCCTTGCTCAGCGGCAGGGACGGAGTGGAGCAACTCGACCTTGAAGTCCTTGAGCACCTTGATGCGTTCGAGCGGCGTGGCCTTGTTCTCGTTGACGGCCTGGCCGGCGTTGGGCGCGGGAGCTTTCTTGGCCGGGGCTTTCTTCTTGGCGTCCTGCGCGGCGGCGGAGAGCAGGCCGAGCGCAAGGGTGAGGGCGGTGCAACGGAGCAGTTGTTTCATAAAACGTGCGGGTAATTAGAGCAGAAGTGTGGCGGGGGAAGAAAGTGATTAGTAAGTAGTGATTAGTCGGCATCGGTGGCAGGAGCATCTCGGCCAGCTCGCCCCACCCACTAATTACTAATCACTCTCCCCTCCCCTACTTCTGCCCCGGCTGCTTCGTGTAGGCGGTCACGGCCTTGAGCTTGGCGGCCTTGGCGGCGTCCATCACCTTCACGAGCTGGCCGACGGGCGCCTCCGTGTCGGAGCGGATGGCGAGGGTGATGTTGGGATTCTCCCGCACTTTCGCAGCGAGTTCCTCCTGGAGCTTCTCGGCGGTGACGGGACGCCCGCCGAAGTGCAGATGCGGCGCGGCCTTCACGATGTCCACGAAGAGCGGCGGGATCTTTTCGCTCACGCCTTCCTTCGCCTGCTTGGACTCGGGCAACGTGAGCTTCACGGCGGGCTGCTGGCGGAAGGTCGTGGTGACCATCAGGAAGATGAGCACGACCATCAGCACGTCAATCAACGACACGATGATGACGGCGGGCGGCGAGCGGCGTTTGCGGACGGTGAACTGCATCTAGGAACCGAGGGAAAATTTATCAGGAAGGCAGGAACGCAGGAGAGGATGTGATGCCGAACGGTCCAGTTTCATTCCTGCCTTCCTGCCTTCCTCATAATAATTCATCCACCGCGCTCATGCCCGATTCGTCGCCCGGTATTGCCGCTGAAGGAACTCATCGCACAGCGTCTCCAACTCGACGGCGAGCGACTCAACCTTCTTGCTGAAGTAGCTCCACGCCACCAGCGAAGGGATCGCCACCAACAAGCCCAGCAGCGTCGCGCGCAGGGCCAGCGCGATGCCGGCGGCGAACAGCGAGTTGTCCCCGCCCAAGGTTTGTTGCCCCATGCTCGTGAACAGCAAGATCAGGCCATACACCGTGCCGACCAGCCCAAGCAGCGGTGCGATGCCGGTGATGATTTCCAAGACAACCAAGCCGCGTTCCAACTGCGCCATCTCGTGCCGGGCCTTGGTCTGGAGCGCGTCAATGTTCTCGCCCTTGGGACAGTCGAGGTGATTCGCCGCGACGAGCAGCAGGCGGCCCAGCGGCGAGGGATGCTGGTCGCACAAGCGGCGAAGCATCGGCAGATCGGACGGGGCCTGGCAGTTCTCCACCGCCTCTTCGAGGACCGGCGGGATGACGCGCGCTAGGCGCAGCGCGAGCGCGCGCTCGATGATGAAGGTCAGGCTCACCACCGAGGTGAGCATCAGCACGAGATAGATGGCGTGTTCCATTTGTCGGGCGGCATTGATGACGGGCGGCGGGGAGAGTTGAAAGGTGAAAGTTGAAGGATGAAAGAGGGATTCGCACGCCTCCGTCCTTTCAACTTTCAACTTTCACCGTTCAACTTCCCCTTTCTCAGTTGTAGAAAAACGAGAAGCGCACGTCGCGGTAATCGGCCTGCATTTGGCGGCGCATGTCACTGGGCCAGCGCGGATACGGCGCGGGGTCTTGGATGGCCTTCTGGCAAAACAGCGAATAGAGCTCGCCCACGTCGGCGTCATTCACCTTCACGTCCGTCACGCGGCCGTCGAAGTGCATGCGGAACTCGACGACGACCTTACCACGCGGCGTGGGGCGCGACTCCAGCAGGCTATACCAACGCTGCTGGATGGCCTGGATGATGGCGGCATCGTAGGCGCCGAAGGACCTCCCGCGCACATCCAGCGCGCTGACGCCGAGGTTCTTCACCCCGCCATCCTGCTTCATCTTCTCCCCGACCAAACCGCTCTCAGCGCGGCGGGCGAGGGCTTCCTTGATGGTGCGCGGGCGGGAACTCTTCGTCTCCACCTCGCCCGGTTCCGGCGGCGGAGCGGGCTTCGCCGTGCTGGGGTTCAAGGCCGGCGACCTGAACGCGGGCGCGGCCAACGGCGGTTGTGCGGCGACCTGCACCGGCGTCGGCACCGGGGGCGAAGGCGGCGTGGCCTTCGGCTTCGGCTGCGTATCGCCAGCGGGCAGCGGCTTGGGAGCCGGCGCGGGCTGCAAGGGCTGCGGCTCGGGTTTCGATGTCGGTGCGGGTTGCGCGACGGGCTTTGGCTGCGGAGCGGGCTCGGGCTTGGGAGCAGG
>JBJTAU010000575.1:0-5921 GCA_046090965.1 Limisphaerales bacterium
GGCCTTGGCCGTCTTGCGCTTGGGGCGGGCGGCGACCTTCGCACGCCGGGCCGCCGGGCGGGGCTTGGCGGGCTTGGGCGGCGGGTTGAACAGGTATTTCCAGACCAGACGGAAGGCATCCGCGAAGTCGCGCGGGCGCTCGGCCATCCAACGGTTGATGTGATCGGCCTTGAAGAAGGAGCCGCACTCCAACTCGTCGAGGTTCAGCCGGAACGGCCCGTTCGACTCGGTGCGATAGACCCAGACGAACTCCTGGCCGGTCTGCGGGCAGGCCTCGATCTTGAAGAGCCGCTTCGGCGTGCGCTGAAGGAAAAGGCCGATCTCCTCGCGCGCTTCGCGGACGGCGCAGGCTTCGTAGGTTTCGCCGGAGTCCAGATGCCCGGAGGCAGAGGAATCCCACGCGCCCGGGAAGGTGTCTTTCTTGAACGACCGCTTTTGGAGATACACCTCGCCGCGCTCGTTGAAGACGAGCACGTGCACGGCCCGGTGCTTCAGGCCGCGGCGGTGCACCTCGCGCCGGGTCTGCCGGCCGATGACCCGGTCGCGATCGTCCACCACATCGAATATCTCTTCGCTCACGCGGCCAGCAGTCTGCAAAATTCGGTGAATACTTCCAAGCTAACCTTTTCCGCCCGCTCCTGCGGGGAGATGCCCAGCCTGGCGAAGGCGGCGTGAAGCTGCTCTTCCGGCCACTCGGCCTTGAGGAGCTTGAACATCATCTTCCGGCGCTGGGAGAAGGCGCGCTTGACGACGCGGACGAAAATCTTCGCCTGCCGCTCGTCGAGCAACGGGGGCGCGCGACGCGTGAGCGTGATGCACGCGGACTCGACATCCGGCACTGGAAAAAAACAGGCGGCGGGAATCTTGAAGAGGCCACCGCATTGGTAACGCAGGCCCATCAGCAAGGTTAGCAGGCCGTAATCATCCGTGTCGGGCGCGGCGGCGATGCGCCGGGCGACTTCGAGTTGGAGGGTGACCACCATGCGCTCCGGGCCGCGCGGATGCAGCGCAAGCTCGACCAGAATAGGCGAAGCAACGGAATAAGGCAGGTTGGCCACCAGTTTCCAATCGGACCAATCGGAGGGACCGGCGTCCGGCGGCGCAGCGGATGAACTGCGCTGCAGAACCGCCACCGCATCGTCATGCTGCAAGGTGAAATTCGGCTGGTTCGCAAAGCGATCGCGCAGGAACGTGCAGAGCCGCCCGTCCTTTTCGATCGCCAGCACACGCGCGCCGCTGGCGAGCAGCAACTCGGTCAGCGGACCGAGGCCGGGGCCAATCTCGAGCACGTGGTCTGCGGCAGACAGCTCCGCTGCCGCGACGATGCGCCGGAGCTGGTTGCCATCGTGCAGAAAGTTTTGCCCGAGCGACTTGGTGAGCTGGAGGTCGCGCGCCTGGAGGATTTCCCGCATTTCCTTGAGTGTCATGGCAGGGCGGCAAGTTCTTCTGCCAACGCACGCACCGCGCGGCGGAGCTGGGCTGCCGTGATGGTGAGCGGCGGGGTGAATCCGATGACGTTCGCGTGCTCGCCTTCGGGGAGGAAAATGAAGCCCCGGTGCAGGAGCCGCTTGATGACCGCGAGCGACTCGGCGGTAGCCGGCGAGCCGTTGGCGCGCAAAAGCTCGAGCCCAGCCATCAGGCCCAGGCCACGTGCACGGCAGACGATCGTGAACTTTGAACCTTGGACCTTCAACAACTCCGCCAGCAGCCATTCGCCCAGCCGCGCAGTGCGGTCGGCGAGCTTCAACCGCCGAATCTCCGCGAGGTTTGCGAGCGCCATCGCGCAGCCGACCGGGTTGCCCAAGAAGGTGCTCGTGTGGATCGCTTCGCCAGTCGAGACCGGCCAGGCGCGGTCCATGATCTCCGCGCGGCCCACGCAGGCGGAGAGCGGGAAGCCGCCAGTCAGCGCCTTGCCGAGGCAAATCACGTCCGGCACCACGCCGCTGTGCTCGCAGGCGAACCATTTCCCCGTGCGTCCGAAGCCGGTGTAAATCTCGTCGAGGATGAGCAGCGCGCCGTGCTGGTCACACAGCTCACGCAGCAGCCGCAAGAACTCCGGCGGGGGCACGCGGTTGCCCCCGCGCGCCTGGATTGGCTCGATCAGGATCGCGCCGATGGCGCCGGCTTGAAGGAGCTTGGCGCCGGCGGCTTTCAATGATTTGAGATTCGCGTCGGCCATCGGGAATGGCAGGAAGTGACCGAACTCCCGAAGCTGCGAGCGGAATGGACTGCGGAAGTGCTCGCGGTGCGTGACGTTGAGCGCCCCGTAGCCCAGCCCGTGATACGCGCCCTCGAAGGCGATGACCCCGCGCTTGCCCGTGGCCAGCGTGGCAGTCTTGAGGGCCGCTTCCACCGCCTCGAAGCCGGAATTGCAGAAGATGGTTTTGCCCGACAAACGCGCTCCTTTTGCCTTTTGCCTTTTGCCTTTTGATTTAACTTCGCCCCACCGCTCGAACGTCAGCCGCGAAAGTTCCCGCGCCAATTCCGCCTTCAGCGGATGCGGATGCACATCTCCCATCGCGTGCGGCAACGTGGCCAACTGCCGCTGCCCGGCGCGGACGACGCGCGGGTTCGCGTGGCCCGCCGCCGCCACGCCGAACGCGGCCGTGAGGTCGAGATACTTCCGCCCTTCCGCGTCCCAGACGTTCACATCGCGGGCGCGCGTCCAGACGATGGGCCATGAGCCATCGGCCTCCATGAAGGTCACGTTGCGCGACTCGAAGTCACGCAGGCGGGCGAGGGTTTGCGCGGTTGGGGAGTTCACTAAACGCCTCGCTGGTCGGGGGCCCAGACGATCTTGTGCATCTGCAACTGGAAGCGCACCGGCAACGCGTCGGCGATGATGCGTTCCACCAGCTCCAGCCGCGTGATGGGCGTCTGACCGGCGGGCACAGGTTTTAAGACCTTGTCCTGCTGATGCGGTTGCAACGGCGTGACCCACGACATGAGCAGCGGGCAAAGCGATGGTAGGTTGTGCTTTGCGATCTGCGCCTTCGCCCACTCGTAGTCCTGCACGGTGCCGAGGACGAACTTGATTTCATCGGTCGCCTTCAGGTGGACGAGATTCTCCCAGCGGTTGCGCTCGACCTCGCCGCTGCTGGGGCACTTCAAGTCCATGATCCGCCGCACGCGCGCGTCCACCGGCGCGATGTCCAGCGCGCCGCTGGTCTCCAGCCACACAGTGAACCCGGCGTCGCAGAGGCGCCGCATGAGCGGCAACGCGTTGGGCTGAAGCAAAGGTTCTCCACCCGTCAGCTCGACAAGTGGCAGCTGCTGAACACTGAACACTGAACACTGAAAACTCTTCGCCAACCTCTCCACCTCGGCGATGATCTCCTTCAACTCCCGCCGCTTCCCCTCGGTGAACGCATAAGCCGTATCGCAATACGAGCAGCGCAGGTTGCACGCCGTGAGCCGGATGAACACACACGGCAACCCGGCAAAGGTGCTCTCCCCTTGCAGGCTCAGGTAAATCTCGTTGACGACGAGGCTCTCGGACACGCGGGGAGTCTAGCGGGTCAGCCCATCGGCGCAATCGAACACGCGCCCCGACCGAAAGTTGAACGGATATTTTTACTGTGTGGTCAGGCGGCAAGGGATGTTAGAATGCAGTCCGACTCGCAACGTCAGTTGATTGATGCACGCGCCTGTGAACCCGCACCTGCTGAAACTCGAACATCAGACCCGCCGCACTTTTCTCCGCAACGCGGGGCAGTTCAGCCTCGGTGCCATCGCGCTGGAGACCTTGCTCGGCGGTGCCCGGGCGGATGTCGCGCCGACCGATCCGGCGCGACCGCTTGCCCCGCGCGCGCCGCACTTCACGCCGAAGGCGCAGCGCGTGATTTACCTGCACATGAGCGGCGCGCCGCCGCACCTGGACATCTTTGACTACAAGCCGGAGCTGGTGAAACGCACGGGGCAGGATTGCCCGGACCAGTTTCTGAAGGGCCGGCGGTTCGCCTTCACCAGCGGAGTCCCGAAGCTCATGGGCACGCCCCGCACCTACGCGCAGCACGGACACGGCGGCATCTGGATGTCCGACGCGCTGACCAATTTGCCGCGCGTCGCCAACGACATCACCGTCATCAAGTCCGTCACCACGGACGAGTTCAACCACGCGCCAGCCGAGTTGCTTCTCTACACCGGCTCCGGCCGGCAAGGCCGTCCGGCGATGGGGACGTGGGTCACTTACGGCCTCGGCACGGAGAACGAGAACCTGCCGGGCTTCGTCGTGCTCATCAGCAGCGGCGTGCAGCCCAGCGGCGGCCAGAGCTGCTGGGGCAACGGCTTTCTGCCGTCGGTCTATCAAGGCGTGCAGTGCCGCTCCAAGGGCGACCCTGTGCTCTACGTCTCCAATCCTCCGGGCATGGACCGCGAGATGCGCCGGCGCACGCTGGACACGCTGCGCGACCTGAACGAACGCCAAGCCAAGGAACTCGGCAGCCCGGAGACCGCCACCCGCATCGCGCAATACGAGCTCGCCTTCCGCATGCAGACGAGCGTGCCGGAGGTCATGGACATTTCCCAGGAACCCCAGGCATTGCTCGATGCTTACGGTGCGAAGCCCGGCGACGCGAGCTTCGCCAACAACTGCCTGCTGGCGCGCCGGCTCATCGAGCAGGGCGTGCGCTATGTGCAGCTCTTCGACTGGGGCTGGGACTTCCACGGCACCGGCCCGAACGAGGACATCCGCGATGGCCTCACCAAGAAAATGGCCCGCACCGACAAACCCGTCACCGCGCTCCTCGAAGACTTGAAACAGCGCGGCGTGCTGGAGGACACGCTCATCGTGTGGGGCGGCGAGTTCGGCCGCACGCCCTTCCGCGAAGGCCGCACGGCGGGCGGGCAGGTGCTCGGCCGCGACCATTACCCGGATTGCTTCTCGCTCATGCTGGCCGGCGCGGGCATCAAGAAGGGTTTCAGCTACGGCGAGACGGACGAACTGGGCTTTGGCATCGTGGAGAACAAGGTCCACGTTCACGACTTGCAGGCGACCATCATGCACCAGCTCGGCTTTGACCATGAGAAGCTCACCTTCCGCTTCCAAGGCCGTGACTATCGCCTGACCGACGTGCACGGGCACGTGGTGAAGGACATCCTCGCTTGAAGCGACGCGAGTTCATCCTCGCGTCTGGTCAACTCGCCATGCTCGCGGGCGTCAGCACCGCCGCCGACTCACGCTCGCTCCCGCAGCAAGCCCGCGACGCACTCGCGAAGGCGACGCGTTACGTCCGGTCGATCTCCACCGAGGGCGGTTACTTGTGGCGCTACTCCCTGGACTTGAAGGAACGCGCGGGCGAGACCAAGGCCACCGCGACGCAGGTATGGATTCAACCACCCGGCACGCCGAGCATGGGCGTGGCATTCCTCCGCGCTTACTCCGCCACGAAGGATCCGCTGTTCCTCGACGCCGCGCGCGCCGCCGGCGACGCGCTGGCCACCGGCCAGTTGGAATCCGGCGGTTGGGATTACCTCATTGACTTCGATTCCGCAAAAGCAACTGGCTGGCTCCGCCGAAGTGACATCGGGAAAGTCCCGGCCACCGACGCTGCGAAACGCAAAAACACCACCACCATCGACGACGACACTTCCCAGAGCGCCGTCCGATTCCTCCTCGCCCTCGCGGACGTGACGAAAGGCTCGACCGATCCGCGCGATGGCCGCGTGCGCACCGCGCTGGACTACGCGCTGAAGAAGATGCTGGAAACGCAGTATCCCAACGGCGCGTGGCCACAGCGTTACGATGGCAAGCCCCGCAACGCCGCGGATTACCCCGTGCTGAAGGCGTCCCGGGCGAAGTCCTTGGAGTCTCGTGTTCAAGCCGCCATCGCCGCCCTGGACGAACAAGGCCGCTGGGTGACGAAGGGCGATCTGAAGAAACGTGACTTCGACTTCAGCGACCGCGTCGAGACGAGCGTCTT
>JBJTAU010000576.1:0-2657 GCA_046090965.1 Limisphaerales bacterium
GCCCACGCGCGGCGTAGGGGAAACGGAAGTTGGAGTTGAGGTGGATGCCCAGCAGCCGCGCCGAACCGCGCGCGAGGTCCGTGTAACCGGAGAAGTCACCGTAGATTTGGAAGGCGAACGCGACCACGCCCAGCAACGCCCACGGCGCGTTGAGTTCCGCCTGACCGTTGAAGACGTGGTTCGCCAGCAGCGCGCAGTTGTCGGCCACGAAGATTTTCTTGAACAGGCCGATGAGCAGCAGGCGCAGGCCGCGATGGATGTGCTCCCACGCGAATTCGGCGGCCTTGGTGAACTGCGGCAGCAGGTCGGTGGGCCGCTCGATGGGACCGGCGACGAGCTGCGGGACGAAGGAGAGGTAGGCGGCGAAGGTCAGGAGATCGCGCGCGGGCTGCGCCTTGCCGCGATAGATGTCCACCGAGTAGGCGATGGACTGGAACGTGTAGAAGGAAATGGCGACCGGCAGGATGATGGTAGGGAGCGTCCAGCCCGGCGCGAAACCGAGCTGACTGGTGAGCGACAGCAGCGAGCCGGCGAAGAAGTTGAAGTATTTGAAGAAGCCGAGGACGACGAGGTTGGTGAGGATGCTGAGGAGGAGGAAGGCGCGGCGTTGGGCGGTTTCGGGCTTGCGCCAGAGCCATTCGTAGAGCGCGGTGAAGAGCAGCGGGAAGGCGGTAGCGGTGCCGAGGATCCAAGCTTGCACCGCGCCGGACTTGTCCGTGAAAGCGGCACAGCCTCCGAGCCACAGCAGCGGCAGCAGCGCCGCGCCAAAGACATGTTTCGCCGGCGCGCGTTCGCCGACGATGGCGCGACCGCAGTAGTAATCAATGCACGTCGAGGTGAGCAGCAGCGCGAGGAAGCGCACGTCCCACACGCCGTAGAAGACGTAGCTGGCGGCCAGCAGCAGCGTCATCCGCCCGCGCAGCGGCAGCCGCCAGTAGAGCAGGACGACGGCGAGCAGGAAGAGCGGGTATTGCCAGGAGGTGAAGGACACGGCCGCTACGCCGGCTTGCGGCAGTCATACACGAAGCGCAGGACCAGCGCCTCGCCCCGGGGGAGGAAGGATTTACCGATGATGGCGGTGACGACCTTGCGCAGCGGCTTGTGCCGCAGGCACGCGCGCGCCAGCGAGCTGATGTGTTCGGTGCTGTCCCACGCGATGCGGAAGCGCGCGGCGAGAAAGTCGTGCAGGTCGGCGACGAGGCCCTTGGACTCGACCACGCCCGCGCCGTGGCTCTTGCGGTTGCAGGAGTAAAACTGCGTCGCGCATTTCTCCAGCACATCGCAATAGCGCTCCACTTGCGGGCGCGTCATCTCCTGCATGGACTGCTGGTTCAGGGCGAGGTCGAAGCGCAGCTTTTCCAGTGCGGCGACGCGCGTCTGCGGCAGGAGATAAACGTGGCCCGGTTGAAGGTTGTCCAAGTCGCCATTCTCGCCGCGCACGAGATGCACGCGGTCAGCGCCGAGGTGCAGCGTAAGGAAGACGCCTTGGAAGAAGAGCGTTTCCTCGAGGTCGCAGATGACATAGCTGATCTCGGGATTGAACTGCTGGCACATCAGCGCGAGGCCGCCGTAGCCGCCGCCGATTTCCAGCAGGCGCTTCGGCCCGGTGCGCGGCAGGAAACCGTGAGAGTGGAGATCGCCCAGCACGACGGAGTAGCGGAGGATGCCGCTGTTGAGCCGGCCATGCGGCGTGTCCACGCCGATGCCGCCGGGCGGCTCGCTGGGCTTGAAGCCGCCGAGGCGCGGCAGCACCTCCTCATACATGGAGATGGTCTCGGCCTTAGCGCGCCGGGAGATGAAGTGGTAGGCGGAGTAAATGTCCCCCGTGAGATGCCAAGTGTGGTAGCGGATCAGCTCAAGCTCGGCGTCCGGCAAGGTGCGGACGTAGGAGGAAAAGCGGTTGTAGTCGAGCCAGTAGTCCGACGGCGAAAGCACGCCGGCGGGCTGGGCTTTCCGATGGGCCAACTCGGCGGTGATGAACTCCTTGAGATGGTCGAACGAAACGCTCATGCGGAGGTAACGGCGGTGGTCGTCGGTTTGGTTTCCAAGCCCTGGCGGCGCGCCATGCTGGCAAAGAGGCCACCGCGCGCAAGCAGTTCATCGAAGCGGCCCTGCTCTACGACGCGGCCTTCGGCGAGCACGAGGATGCGGTCCATGTTGGCGAGCGTGGACAGCCGGTGCGCGACGCAGACCACGGTGCGGTTCTGCTCCAACTTCTCGATGGCCGCCTGCACCTCGGCCTCGGACTGCGAGTCGAGGGCAGACGTGGCCTCGTCGAGCACAAGAATAGGTGCGTTGCGGACGAAGGCCCGCGCGATGGCGAGCCGCTGACGCTGGCCGCCGGAGAGGAGTTCGCCGCGTTCGCCGACGCGCGTCTCGTAGCCCTGCGGCTGCTGCTGGATGAACTCGTGCGCGTCGGCGAACGCGGCGAACTCCTCTCCGGCGGCCAGCGTCAGCGGCTCGCCATCGCGCGCGCCTTCGTCCGCAACGCACCTAGTCTTGTGCACGACGAGGCCACGTCCGCGCTGGACTCGCAGTCCGAGGCCGAGGTGCAGGCGGCCATCGAGAAGTTGGAGCAGAACCGCACCGTGGTCTGCGTCGCGCACCGGCTGTCCACGCTCGCCAACATGGACCGCATCCTCGTGCTCGCCGAAGGC
>JBJTAU010000577.1:0-22164 GCA_046090965.1 Limisphaerales bacterium
CCCACACCCCCGCCCGTAGTTGCTGCGGTTGAGCCGAAGCCCGAGCCCGTCAAGATTCCGCCGCCGGCCGCCTTGACCGAGAACGTCCCGCCGCCCGCCGAACCGTATACGTCCACTGGCCGCTACAAGGTCGAGCCAGAACCGCAGCAGCGCGGCGTGGGAGCGTGGTTCAAGGGATTGTTCTCCCGCAAACCCGCGGCGGAGAAGGCCAAGCCGGCCACGACCAAGCCGCCGGTTGACGACGGCCCGTTGCCCGTGCGCATCGTCACCCGGGAAGGCGTCGTCGCCCGCTCGTGGAACCTCCAGACCCCCAGCGACTGGGCGTTGCAGGACGCCGAGTCCGGCCGCGTGATCAATTACCTCTGGTCCACCTCCACGAATATCCCGTGGGCCACGCTGAAAGGCCGCACCATCGTCGTCACCGGCGAGGAGGCGCTCGACGTCCGCTGGCCCAACACGCCGGTGTTGAAGATCGAGACGCTCAAGACGGTGGAGGAATAATCGCCGAGGAGCAGGAGCTGGATTAACGACAGGAGCTGGAAGCAACGCCGCTCCGCCCAGAAATCCTCCTGCTTCGAATCCTGATCCTGCATGACCAACCTCATTGACGGTCGCGCCATCGCCGAGCAAATCCACGCCGAAACTGCGCAGCGCATCGCGGCGCTCAAGTCTCGCGGCGTGCAGCCCGGTCTGGCCTTCGTGCGCGTCGGGGAGGACCCCGCTTCACGCGTGTATGTCGGGATGAAGGAGAAGACGAGTGAGCGGCTGGGTATCAATTCCACCACCACCGTCCTGCCTGAAGCCACCACGCAGGATGAGTTGCTCGCGCTGATTGCCAGGCTCAACGCCGACGCCGGCATCCACGGCATCCTCGTCCAAGCCCCGCTGCCCGCGCACATTGACCAGGCCGTCATCTTCGCCGCCGTCTCGCCTGCAAAGGATGTTGACGGCTTTCATCCCGTCAACGTCGGCAAGCTCATGCTCGGCGACCCCACGGGCTTCGTGCCTTGCACACCGGCGGGCGTTCATGAACTGCTCATCCGCAGCGGCGTAAAAATCGCCGGTGCGGAAGTCGTCGTGCTCGGGCGCGGCACCATCGTCGGCAAACCGATGACCGCCATCCTCTGCCAGAAGGCGAAGCACGCCGATGCCACCGTCACGCTCTGCCACTCGCGCACACGCGACGTGGCCGCGCATTGCCGCCGCGCGGACATCATCGTCGC
This sequence comes from Limisphaerales bacterium, assembly GCA_046090965.1. GTDB lineage: Bacteria > Verrucomicrobiota > Verrucomicrobiia > Limisphaerales > SXTU01 > SXTU01. Next base: position 1,224 of record JBJTAU010000577.1, read on the forward strand.
CGCGATGGGCGTGGCGCACTTTGTGAAGGCCGACATGGTCCGCCCCGGCGCAGTGGTCATGGACGTGGGGGTAAACCGCATCGCCGACCCGACGGCGAAGAGCGGCTCCCGCCTCGTCGGTGACGTGGACTTCGCCGCCGTGCAACCCGTCGCCGGCAAAATTACTCCGAACCCCGGCGGCGTCGGTCCCATGACCATCGCGATGCTGATGCGCAACACCGTGCAGGCGGCGGAGGTGGCGACGGGAAGGAAGAGTAATTAGTGTTTAGTCATTAGTCCTCCCCCTCAGCCCAACCCCCCACCGCCAACCTACTCATCACTAATTACTAATCACTTTCTCAATCCATGAACGTCACCCGCATCCTCCCCGACCTCCAGAGCGCCCTAGTCTGTGAAGACGTGCGCCAAGAAGTGACCGGCAACTTCATCCTGCTCGGCGTGACCGCGTTTCTCCGCGTGCCTCAGGTGCCGATCACCGCCAACCGGCTCTGCGTCTTCACCCGCTGGTGCGCCGGGGTGGGCAACTTTACGGAATGCGTGCGCGTCATTGCCCCGGACCAGACCACGCTGCTGCGCGAGTCCAAAGTAAAGTTCACCCTCCAGGATCCCGCGCGCAACGCGACCAATCTCTCGGTGTTCGCGCAGTTGGAATTCACCGCCGGCGGGATCTACTTCATCGAGGTGCTCGTGGATGACGTGATGAAGCTGCGCTTCCCCCTTCCCGTGATCGTCGCCCCGCCGCAAGCCCAACCCGAGCCGCAGCCAAGTGGTGCGTGACGCGTGACGGCGATTGGGAAGCGTCTTCTTCGGGCCACAGAAAAAGATCCGCCCCGGCGCAATCCACGCGCCGAGCGGCGATCGCAAATCGCCGGCACGAGGCTGCCCGTTCAGAACGGGGCACACCGGTTGAACTTCCATTGCCCACGCGCGTCGCGTCGTGGTTTCATCGGGCGCTCTGAGTGAACCGTCCAAACTCCCCGTCTGGCAGCCGCTGACCTTCGGCGGCGTGGCGGGCTTTGCCCGCGCCCGGTGGACGCGCCTCCTGCTGCTGCAAAGCATCGTCGCCACCGTGGTCACGGTCACCGTGGTGCTGCTGCTGGCGCGCTGCTGGTTCCCGGTGGTGACGAAGGCGGTTCAAGGCTTGAACGACTTCGGCGCCGTGCGCGGCGCGAAGCTGGCCTGGCCCGTCAAGGAGGCGGTTGTGCTCGCGGAAAACCGCTTCCTCGGTCTCGTCGTGGACCTGGAGGAGTCCGGCAGCACGGGGCAAATCGCAGACCTGCAAATCGAATTCGGCCGCGAGCGCATCAAGGTTGTCTCGCTGCTGGGCTACACCTCGCTGCCATATCCAAGCGGCGTGGAAATCGAGCTGAACCGCCAGACCCTGGACCCGTGGTGGAACGCTTGGCGACCCGCCTTCCTGTTCGGCGGTGCCTTCGCCACGGGGCTGTTCCTGTTCGCGAGTTGGATCGTGCTGGCCACGCTTTACGCCGTGCCGGTGCGCAGTCTGGCTTGGTTCGCGAGCCGCGCGGCGTCGCCCGGCAAGAGCTGGCGGATCGCGGCGGCGGCGCTGCTCCCGGGCGCGCTGTGGCTCGGAGGCGCGCTGTTTCTCTACGCCGTTGAACAGTTGCCGCTCGTGGAGCTGGGCGTGGCCTTCGGTCTGCATTTTGTGATCGCGTGGGTCTATGTGCTGGGCGCGCCGTTCTGCCTGGCGCGCAAAGATGAAGACCCGCTGACGACCGGGGCGAACCCCTTCCTGCCCACGCCGGCGGCGGAGGCGAAGGCCCCGGACTCCCCTGCCCCATCGGCAAGTTCCAATCCGTTCCAAAGCCCGCGCCCGCCGTCGGCGGACAACGGGTGATTGCGCCCGGGACACATTTCGTTACGCTGCGCGCCATGATTTTTCCGGCGTGCCAACGCCTCGCCCCCAGCTTGCTCCTGCTGCTCTGCTGTGCGGCCGGCTGCATTCCCACGCGGGACGGCACGCAGGATGAGCAGCGCGAGCCACACTTCCAGCGTGGGCAGGAACTGGTCCGGCAGCGTGACCACAAGGGCGCCGCCGAAGCCTTCGAGCGGGCGCTGGAAGCGAACCCGCGCTCGGCTTCAGCGCAGTTCGAACTGGGCCTGCTGTTCGAGCAGCAGCTCCACGACCCAGCCATGGCGATCTACCACTTCGAGCGCTTCCTCAAGCTGCGTCCGACCTCCGACAAGGCCGAGATCGTCCGCCAGCGCGTCAACAACTGCAAAATGGAACTGGCCAAGCTGTTCCTCATCGCGCCCAACGCGCCATCTGTGCAAAGGGAAATGGACAAGCTCAAGACCGAGGTCGAGCGCCTCGGCCTAGAAAACAACCAGCTCCGCCGGCACGTGGAAGTTCTCAACGCGCAGTCCACCGCACGCGGATCGAACGTCACGTCCATGCCCGTGGCCGTCGCGGTTGCGCCGCCTGTTCCGGCTGCCAAGCCTGCGGTGGCCGCGACGAACCCCGTGCGACCCGCCACCAGCACCGTCTCCTACACCACGCCTGAGCCTGTGCCGACAACCGCCAAGGCTCCCGCTCCTGCCGCGCGCACTCACATCGTCAGGCAAGGTGACATCCCCGCCACCATCGCCAGGCAATACGGCGTGAAGCTCGAAGCCTTGCTCGCGGCAAATCCCAACTTGGACCCGAAGCGCATGAAGATCGGCCAGTTGGTCACTATCCCCACGCCTTGATGCCGCCGGCATGAGACGCCTCGCCTTCTTCGTCATCACCGCGTTCTGCCTCACTATGAACGTGCTGCTCTGGCGCTCCGAGTTCCGCCCGCAGGGCGAGGGCGCGACAGTTCCGCTGGCAATCGTTTGGGAACGGATTCTCCGCGCACCGGACGACTCGGACCTCGAAATCTTCCACCAAAAAAAGAAGGTCGGGCACCTGCGTTGGGCGGTGAACGCGGGCGAGTTGGCCACGACGAACCAGCCGCCGGCGAATGACGACTTGCAGGAAGGAATGATCCGGAAGGTCGGCGGCTACACGATTGACATCCTCGACGGACGGCTCGACCTCGGCGAGTCCCGCAAGCGCATTCGCTTCACGATGCACACCACTCTCGCCACGAACCATCAGTGGCAGACCTTCAGCGTGCAGTTCATCCAGCGCCCGATGAGCCTCGACGTGAATGCCTCGGCCACCAACGAGACCCTCTCCGTCACCTACCGGGAGGGCGACGACCTCACGCAGCGCGCTTTCACCTTCGCGCAGCTCCGCGACCCAAAGGCGTTGCTGCAGGCACTCGCCGGGCCGATTCCGCTGGGCCTTCTCACCGGAGGATTGCTCGGCGGTTTGAGTGAGGCCGGGGCATCGCCGGAACTTGCTGCGTTGCCCGCGCTGCAAAAACTTTCCCTCGGCCTCAAGTGGGACTCGCGGCAGGACTGGCTCAAGATCGGCAGCGCCAAACTGCGCTGCTATCGCCTCCAGACGCGCCTGCTGGAGAAACATGAGGCGACTATCTACGTCAGTCGCGTTGGCGAACTCCTCCGCGTCGAGCTGCCCAACGACATCGTGCTGCAAAACACCCGGATGCTGCTGCTGTGATCGAACTCCGCAACCTCACCAAGCGCTTCGGCGAGCTGACCGCCGTCAACGACGTCACCCTCACCGTGAACCGCGGCGAGTTCTTCGCCGTGCTCGGGCCGAATGCCGCCGGCAAGACCACGACCATCAAAATGATCACCGGCCTCATCAAGCCCACCAGCGGAGCCGTCCGCGTGGCCGGCTACGATGTGCAAGCCGAGCCGCTGGAGGTCCGCCGCCGCCTCGCCTACGTGCCGGACTTTCCGTTTCTCTACGAGAAGCTCACGCCGTGGGAATTCCTCCGCTTCATCGGGCAACTTTTTCAAATGGCCGACGACCGCATCGAGGCCGCGTCGCGCGCGCTGATCCCGCGCTTCAACCTCGAGCCTTATCTGCGCAAGCCCATCGAGGGCCTCTCGCACGGCACGCGCCAGCGCGTCGCCATCGCCGCCGCGCTCTTGCACGACCCGGATGTCTTCGTCATTGACGAGCCGATGGTCGGCCTCGATCCCCATCACGCCCGCGTGGTGAAGGACATTCTCAAGGAACGTTCGCGGACCGGCATGACCGTCTTCCTCTCGACGCATCAACTCAGCGTCGCCGAGGAAATGGCCGACCGCATCGGCATCATCCACCAAGGCAAGTTTGTCGCCGTCGGCACGAGCGAGGAACTGCGCAAGCAGAGCGGCTCCGACGGCGTGCTGGAGCACTCCTTCCTCGCGCTGACGCGGCAGGAGGCCAACCTCAGCGAAGAGAACGCGAAGGCTGGCCACAGATGAACACAGATGAAACGCAGATGAAGAGGTTAAATCAGGAGAGCAGGAAGGCAGGAGAGGAGGCGCTTTCCTCTCTTCCTGCCTTCCTGATTTTTTGATCTGTGTTTCCTCTATGGCTAAAGACTTTTCCCCGTGAGCAAAATCGTCGGCATTGATCTCGGCACCACCAACTCACTCGTCGCGACGGTGGACTCCGGCATTCCCTACGTCATCGCAGATGCCGAGGGCCAGCGGCTCTGTCCGAGCGTCGTGCATTTCCCCAGCGCGAGCACTGCACCGGTCGTCGGCCACGCCGCGAACCGCGTCCGTGCGCTCCATCCTGCCGCCACGGCCTACTCCGTGAAGCGCTTCATAGGCCGGCGCGGCGCGGACATCCCGCGCGAAGATATGCTCGTGACCTATCCCGTGCGCGGCGAGGGCGCGGGGCCGGTGACGATTCCGATGCATGGCCGCGATTTCACGCCCGAGGAAATCTCTGCCGCAGTTCTCAAGAAACTGAAGCTCGCCGCCGAAGCCGATCTGGGCGAAGCCGTCACGCGCGCCGTCATCACTGTCCCCGCCTACTTCAACGATGCCCAGCGCAACGCCACCAAACGCGCGGGCGAACTTGCGGGCTTCACCGTCGAGCGCATCGTCAACGAACCCACCGCCGCTGCGCTCGCCTACGGCCTCGACCGCTTGCACGAGCATTCCAAAATCGCCGTGTATGACCTCGGCGGCGGCACGTTCGACCTCTCCATTCTCGAACTCAATGCCGGTGTCTTCCAAGTCCTCGCGACGAATGGCAACACACGGCTGGGCGGCGATGATCTGGACAAGCGGATCGTGAACTTCCTCGCCGAAAAAATGGCGGAGCAAAGGCCAGGATTCAGAATCCTGAATCCAGAATCGGTGTCCGCGCTCGCCCGGCTCCGCGAAGCTGCCGAGGCCGCGAAGATTTGCCTCTCCACTGAAACCGAAACGGAAATCACCCTGCCGTTTCTCACGCGGGATTTTTCCTTCAGCTACCGGCTCACCCGCGACGAACTGGAGCGGCTCACGCGCGACCTGATCGAACGCACGCGCGCGCACTGTCTGCGCTCGTTGGCCGACGCGAAGCTCGAAGCCAAGCAGCTCGATCAAGTCATCCTCGTCGGTGGGCAGACGCGCATGCCGCGCGTGCGGCAACTCGTCGCGGAATGGTTTGGCTGCGCGGAATTCGAGGAGGAGCGCGGCGGTGTTCGCCTCGGCGACAGTTTTCACGAACGCAGTGGTCCGTTGCTCAACACTTCACAAAATCCCGACGAAGCCGTCGCGCTCGGTGCGGCGATTCAAGCGGCCATCCTCAGCGGCGAGTTCAAGAATCTGCTGCTGCGGGATGTCACCCCGCTCTCGCTCGGCCTCGAAACTTTCGGCGGCTTGATGAACGTCATCATCCCGCGCAACAGCACCATCCCCGTGAAGGCCGGCGAAGTCTTCACCACCGCCGTGGATCATCAGCGCGAGATGCTCATCCACGTCCTCCAAGGCGAACGCGAGCGCGCCGCCGATAACTGGAGCCTCGGAAAGTTCGACGTGCAATTCGAGCGGGCCCCGCGCGGAGTGCCGCGCGTCGGCGTGCAGTTCGAGATTGATGCGAACGGCATCCTGCACGTCCTCGCTCGCGATTTGAAGACCGGCACGCAGCAAGTCGTGGAGATGAAATCCGCCGTGGACGTGGCCGACACCGAAGTGCAGCGCATGGTCGAGGAATCCGTCGAGCACGCCTTCGAGGACTTGACCGCGCGCCGGTGGATCGAGGCAAAGCTCAAGGCGCAGGAAGTCCTCACCGCCGCGCAGTCCGGTCTGACCGAGTGCGGCGCGGAACTTGATCCCGCCGCCCGCGCGGAAGTTGAGTCCGCTGTGAAGGAACTTCAGTGCGCCCTCGCCACCGAATCCCCCGCCACGAAGACTGGCGACGTAGCGCGTCTCAAATCCGCCCACACCGCACTCGACGTCGCCACACAGCCACTCGCCGACCTCCTCATGGACAAGGCGATGGAGGCGATGCTGCGCCAGCGGGGTGCCATTGGGTAAGTGGCCGGGAGATTACTTCAGCAGCGCCAGCGCGGAAGCGACGAGCTTGTCGGCGCTCAAGCCGTGCAGCTTGTAGAGTTCCTCGGCGAGGTAGGCGCTCTGGCCGAACTCGCCGGGGATGCCCAGCGAGGTCATGCGGTGCGCGATGCCCGCGCGGCTCAACGCGTGGCTCACTTGCGCGCCCATGCCGCCGACGACCTGGTGGTCCTCGATGGTCACGACGCGGCCACCAGCGGCCTTCACGGCGGCACCGATGGTCTCGATGTCCACGTGGTTGATGAACGGGTTGTTGATGACGGTGGCCTTTACGCCTTGCTCGGCGAGCTTCTTGCCGGCGGCAATGGCTTTGTCGAGCAACACGCCGCAGCCGATGAGGACCACATCGGTGCCTTGCGCAAGCACTTGCGCCTTGCCCCACGGATAGGTCGCGCCGGGAATCCAACTCATCGGGTAGTTCTCGCGGCCCACGAAGAAGATGTAGCTCTCACCGTCTTTGCCCGCCGCGCGGTCGGCGGCGTAGCGCGTTAGGGCTTTATACAGGAGCGACTCTGCCTCGTCCGGGCAGCTCGGCATGATGACGCACGTGTGCGGGATGGAACTGAGCGCCGCGAGGTAGGTCGTGGCCTGGTGGCTCGCGCCGTCGGCGGCGTCCTGGAAGCCGATGTGGCTGAACATCGCGATAACCGGGGCTTGCGAGAGCGCGGCCATGGTGAGCGGGAGGTTGCCCTTCGTGACGCCGAACTGGCCGAACGTGTCCACGATGGGGATGAAGCCGGACTTCGCGTAGCCGGCGGCCACGCTAATCATGTTGGACTCGGCGATGCCGACCTCAACGAACCGGTCGGGCAACGCCTTCTGAAACGCGCTGATGCCGGTCGAGCCTTGCACGTCGCTGGACACGGAGAAGACCGGCAAGCCCTCCGTCGCGGCGCGGACGGCACCTTTCGCGAGGCCGGCTTGAACTTTGTCTTTCTTGACGGCGGGCGCAGCGGGCGCCCCAGACGCAGCGGCAGCGGCAGCCTTGGCCTTCTTGTCGGCTTCCTTCTTCTCCCAATCCGCGCGCAACGCCGCGCCCCACGCGACGAACTCCGCAGGCGCGGTGTCGCCAGCGTAAAGCTCCGTGACCCAGTCGCCGATCTTCTCGCCGTTTGCGAGCGGGAAGCCGTGGCCGCCGGCGGAGTTTTCCACGGTGGCCTTGATGCCGACACCCTTGACCGTTTTCACCCAAAGGCAAACAGGCTGCTTCGGATTCGCCTTCGCGGCGGCGATGCCCTTTTCCACCGCGAGATAAACCGCCTGCAAGTCGTGGCCGTTCGGGACGGAAATCACGTTCCAGCCCAGCGTCGCCATCGCGTTGAAGCTCGGCTGCATCGAGAAGGAATCCTTCGTGATGCGGCCGGAGAGCTTTGTGTCGTTGTCCGAAAGGATAAGCACGAAGGGATTGACGCGGTCCTTCGCGGCGAGGCCGGGGATCGCGGCGAAAGCTTCCTTCGCTTCGCCCTCCATCGCGGCACCATCGGACACGGTGCAGACGGTGACGCGGTCGCGGCCGGCGGTCTTGTCGCCCATCGCGAGGCCCTGCGCCTGCGGGAGGCTGGAGCCGAGCGGTCCGTTGGAGACGAGCACGCCCTCGGGGTTGAGGTGGGACTCACCGTGCCCGGTGAACTTGCTCGCGATGCTGCGGAAGCCCTTGAGCGTGTCGAAGGTCATCCCATCGAAGCCATACAGCGCGCGCAGGGCGTAAATGCCGTTCTCCGTGTGGCCCGCGTCGTTGACGAAGTTGAACGCCTCGTGCCACTGGCGGCCTTGCGTGGCGAACATCTGCGCGTGGACCGCCGCCATGATCTCCGCGAAGGCCGCCGGGCCGCCCCAGTGGCAGGCCGCGCCACCGACGACGGCATGGACGTTCATGAGCGCCACGAGCGTGCGCGTCGCGCGCGGATCGGCGACGGTGACGGCGTGACCGGCGGCGTTCTTGAGCGTGACGGCGTATTTCGGCGCGGCAGAAGGTGTGGGGGCGAGGCGCGACTTGAGTGCGAGCGGCTTTAGCGGCGGCGCTTCGACTTTGGCGACAACGGAATTATCAGCGGCCATAGGGTGCGGTCGGGTTGGTTACTACAGGTTTGGTTCCAACAGAACGAGTGACGTTAGGAACGCGATGGAAAAATGGGAAGGAGGATTTTGATTGTCCAGTTACTCCACCGGCTCCTGCCAGCGCGGGACCAGTTGCTGAGGCAGGCCCAAGTGGTCGAGCACGCGCGCGACGACGGTGTCCACGACCTGCTCGACGGTTTGCGGGCGGGTGTAAAAGGACGGATTTGCCGGCAGGACGGTCGCGCCGGCGAGCAGCAGCAGTTCCATGTTCTTCAAATGAACCAAATTCAACGGCGTCTCGCGCGGGACCAGAATGAGTTTCTTTCTCTCCTTCAACATCACATCCGCCGCGCGCAACAGCACGTCGTCGCTCGTGCCGTGCGCGATGCGGCCGAGCGTGCCCATGCTGCAGGGGATGACCACCATCGCGTCGAACGGGTTCGAGCCGCTGGCGAAAGGCACGTTCATGCTCTTCAGCCCGTGCTGCACCGCGCCCACCGGGAGCTTCAGCCCGCCGGGCAGCTCCTCCGCGATCACCGCGTGCGCATAGTTGCTCAGGACAACGTGGACCTCATGCGCACGGGCATCGAGGTTGTCCAGCAGCCGCTGCGCGTAGAGCGACCCGCTCGCACCCGTGATGGCGATGACGATTCTCAAGTGGGCGGACTATGTCGGCGCGCGCAGGGAGCGGCAAGCCACACGATTATCGCGTTGCCTTCAACTGGCTCGCTTCGCAAACTCCGCCCATGCAACTCACGGTGAGCGCCTTTCCGCTTCCGGGTTCAAAAGCCGTCTAACGCTCTGTGAACCTGCTCACCGCTGTCTCCCCCCGGCTTCGCGCAAGCGCGCCCGCGTGTCTACTGCTGGTCTTCGCGCTCGTCGGCTGCGGTGGCCCGGAAAAGCGCCAGCCTTCCGGTGTTCGCATCACGCCCGGCACCAGCGGCGCACCGCGCTCGCAACCCCCACCGACCTACCAGCAGCCGCGCGTGGTCTCGCCGCCTCCCACGGTGGTCCAACCCAGACCGCAACCCACGCCGACGGTTCAGCCTCCTCCGCCCATCGCGGTGCAACCGCCGCCCACGCCTCCGCCCATTCAACCCGCCGCGCGTCCGCAGTGGTTGCCGCTGCAATCCTGGGCCGCGCAGATGGGCCTCTCCGCGCCGGTGCGGGTGAGCCAGACGGCGTTTCAATTCCGCTCTGCTGGCGGCGGCACATTCCAGCTCGCGGTCGGCACGCGCACCGCGACCTGGAATGGCATCAAGTTTCACCTCGGCTTCGCGCCCGCCGCCACCAACGGCGTGCCCTTCATCCACTCGCTCGATGCGGAGAAAAACCTTGCGCCGCTGCTGCAGGTGAACCGCCCCATTCCGCGCGGACGCGGCGTCATCGTCCTCGACCCCGGTCACGGCGGCCTCGAAGTCGGAACCAAGAGCACGCTCGGCCCGCAGTTTGAAAAACAGTTCACGTTGGACTGGGCCCAGCGGCTCAAGCCCCTGCTCGAACAGCGCGGTTGGCGCGTCATGCTTACTCGCACCAGCGACAAAGGGGTCGAATTGCCCGAGCGCGTGCTCATGGCCGAGCAGCAGCAGGCCGACCTCTTCATTAGCTTGCATCTCAACTCCGCCGGCCCCGGTGCCGCCGGCTTGGAGACTTATTGCCTCACCCCCGCCGGTATGCCCTCCACGCTCACGCGAAACTACGCCGACCCGGTGAATGTCGCGCTGCCCGGCAACACACGCGACTTCGAGAATATGCACCTCGCCATGCGCGTTCATCGCTCGCTGCTGCAAACCGTCGGCATGCCCGATCGCGGCGTGCAGCGCGCGCGCTTCATGGCTGTGCTCAAGACCCAGCAGCGCCCCGCCATCCTCATCGAAGGCGGCTACCTCTCCGACCGTAATGAGGCCAAGCACCTGGCCAGCCCTGACTACCGGCAAAAGCTCGCGCTCGCCGTGGCCAAGGCGCTGGAGTAGTCGCCATGCACTGGCAGCGCGGTGACTATTCCTTGACCGACGAGACTTCCCGCCTCGACCTCGCCACCGTCGTGGCGCTCTTGCGCTCCACCTACTGGGCCTTCGAACGTCCCGTGGAAATCACCGAGCGCAGCCTGCGTCACTCACTGAACTTCGGCCTCTTCCGCGGCGCGGAACAAGTCGGCTTTGCCCGCGTCGTCACCGACCGAGCGACAGTTGCCTACCTGTGCGACGTGGTGATCGATGAGGCGCACCCGGTCAGGGCGTCGGCAAGTGGCTGATCGCGTGCATCCTCGAACACCGGACTTGAAAGGCTGCCGCATCGACCTCTTCACGAAAGACGCGCAGGAATTCTACCGCGCCTTCGGCTTCGGCCCGCACCGCTGGACAAACATGGTGCGGTATCCGAAATGACGGAGCGCGGCCTTCAGGCCGCAGAAAGCTCCTTGTGCAAACGCGCTGCCAGCCTCACCGAACATTCTCTGATTTCCTCCGCTTCTGCGGGCCGAAGCCCGCGCTTCTGAACACTTCCTCCACCGCTTCCCGCAACGCGCCGACCATCCGCCTCAACTGCGCGCGTGTCGTGCAGTAAGGCGGCATCAGCACCACCACGTTGCCGATGGGTCGCGTCAGCACGCCGCGCCTTGCCATCGCCTCGCAGACGCGGATGCCCGCGCGCTCGGCTAGCGCAAACGGCTCGCGTGTCCGCCAGTCGCGCACCAACTCGATGCCGGCGACGAGGCCGACTCGTCGGACATCACCCACGTTCGGCAGCGACCAAAGCGAATTCAGCTCGCGCCGAAAGTCCTCTTCCAGTCGCACACGTGCGGCGAGTGATGCCTTGCTCGTCAGCAATTCCAAACTTGCCAAGCCCGCCGCCGCGCCGAGCTGGTTGCCCGTGTAGCTGTGCCCATGGAAGAAGGTCTTGAACTCCTCGTATTCGCCAAGGAAGGCATCGAACACCGGCTGCGTCGTCAGCGTGGCTGCCATCGGCAAATAGCCGCCGGTGAGGCCCTTCGCCAGCGCGAGGAAGTCCGGCCGCACATCAGCAGCGGAGCAGCCGGTGAGAAAGCGAGCAGATGGGAAAGTGCGCGGGTGGGCGGAAGTGCTTCTCTCACCTTCCCGCTTTCCCACATTCTCACCTGCTCCCGTCCTACCGAAGCCCGTCATGACCTCGTCCGCCACGAGCAGCGCGCCGTGGCCGCGGGCGATGTCCGTCACGCGTTTCAGCCAGCCGGCGGGCTGTGGAATCATCCCCGCCGCCCCTTGCATCAACGGCTCGAAGACGAACGCCGCATAGCCGTTCCCGCGCTTCCGCGTCGCTGCACACTTCGCCTCGACCTTGCTCACGCACTCCCAATTGCATTTGCGATACTCGCGCGCGTCGGCGCGCTCCGGCTTCGCCTTGTTGAACGGACATCGGTAGCAATACGGCGACATCACCTGGTCGGTCTTGAAGAGCAACCCGCCGTAGGCTTTGTGAAACAGGTCAATGTGGCCAAGGCTCACCGCGCCGACAGTGTCGCCGTGATAAGCGCCGGCCAGCGAGATGAAGCGCGGTTTCGTCGTCGGTCCGCGCGTGCGGCGGGTGAATTCGTAGGCGAGCTTCAGCGCGACTTCCATCGCCGTGGAGCCGTCGTCGGAAAAAAAGACCTTGGTTAATTGCGATTTGCGAATTGCGAATTGCGAATTGGGACGGCGCGCGTTGGGAGTCCGGTTCGCCGCTTGCCATTCGCCAGTCGCCATTCCCGCGAGCTTTTCCGCCAGCAAGCTCGCCGGCTCATTTGCGAAGCCGAGCGCCGAGCTGTGCGCGATTTTTCCGAGCTGTCGCCGGAGCGCCGCGTTCAGCTTCGGGTGGTTGTGCCCGTGCAGGTTGGTCCAGATGGAGGAGTTGGCGTCGAGAAACTCGCGCCCATGCACATCGCGCAGCACCGCGCCCTGGCCGGACGCGATGACAATCGGCTCGCGCCGCAGCCAGTCGCGCATCTGCGTGAACGGATGCCAGACGTGCGTGTGATCCAGGCGGGCGAGCTTATGCATTGCCGATGGTCGATTGGCGGTTGCCGATTGAACTTAGCGCTTCCGCGAGTTGCGCCAAATCCTCCGCCGTGTGCTCCGCCGAAACCGTGAACCGCAGCCGCGCTGCGCCGCGCGCCACCGTGGGGTAGCGGATCGCCGGCACGAACACTCCGGCTGCGCGCAGCCCGTCCGCGAGCTGCACCGCCCGCGCCTCTGTGCCCACAACCACCGGCACAATCGGCGCGCGCACCGCCGATGGCGGCAGGCCCGCACCGATGAGCACGCGCTTCAATTCCTCCACCAGCAGCCACAGCCGCTCACGTCGAGCCGCGCCGTCCGCTGATTGAATCAATTCGAGCCCCGCGCGTGCCGCCGCCGCCGCAGGCACGGGCGCAGTGGAGAAAATGAAGCTCCGCGCGCGGTTCACCAGCAGGTCAATCAAATGTCGGCTCCCGCAAATGGCTCCGCCCGCCGCGCCGACGGCCTTGCCCAGCGTGGCCATCTGAATCTCGACGCGTCCCGTCAGCCCGAACTCCTCCACCAGCCCGCTGCGCCGTTCGCCGAAGAGCCCGGTCGCGTGCGCCTCGTCCACCATGAGCCACGCGCCGTAACGCTCCTTCAGCTCGACGAGGTTGCGCAGCGGCGCGAGGTCGCCGTCCATGCTGAACACGCTTTCGGTGACGATGAGGATGCGTGGTGCGTGGTGCGTGGTGCGTGAGGAAGACTGCTTTGCTGCCCAGCGCAGCTTCGCTTCGAGGTCGTTCAGGTCGTTGTGGCGTAAGACGCGGAGCTTCGCGCCGGAGAGCTTCGCGGCGTCCACGATGCTCGCGTGAACGAGCTTGTCCACGATGAGCACGTCGCCCTTGCCAAGCAGCGCGGTGATGGCTCCCTGCGCCGCGGCGAAACCGGTCGAGAAACTCAGCGCCGCTTCGGTGCCCTTGAACACCGCGAGCGCCTCTTCCAGTTCGTGATGCACCGTCAGCGAGCCGCACACCAGCCGCGATGCACCTGAGCCGGCTCCGAATCGCGCGACTGCTTTCACCGCCGCATCCTTCAGCGCCGGATGCTGCGCCAGGCCGAGGTAGTCGTTAGAAGAGAAATTCAGCAACGTGCGTCCGCCGAGCGTGACCCGGGTGCCGGCCGGCGACTCGATGCGCCGCAGGTCACGCCGCAGGTCCGCCTCGCGCAAGGCGGCCAGCTCGGCAGCGAGTTGCGTTTCGAAGTCGGACACGCGGCGAGCGTAGCAGCACGGATGCGGCGGGCAAACCCTCCGTAGTCGGCGGAATCGTGCGAAAGCGTTGCCAAACTTCCGGCGCTGCCCTTACTCTCCGCCGTCCCGCGAAGGATTCGCCGGGCGTTTCGATGTCCGAATTCAAAGTCCAATTTGAAATCTTCGAGGGGCCGCTCGACCTCCTCCTTTACCTCGTCAAAAAGGAGGAGGTGGACATTTACGAGGTCAACCTCACCAAGCTCGCCACCGAGTTCATCGCCTACGTGGACGTCATGCGCGAGCTGGACCTGGACATAGCCGGCGAGTTTCTCGTGATGGCTTCGACGCTGGTGTATATCAAGAGCCGCGAGCTGCTACCGAAGGATCAGCAGGTCGTCGTCGAAGGCGAGGAGGAAGGCGAGGACCCGCGCTGGGAACTCATCCGCCAGCTTGTCGAATACAAGAAATTCAAGGACGCCGCCGGCCGCTTGCAGGAGATGGAACTCACGCAGGAGAACGTCTATCGCCGCACCGCGCCGAAGCTGGAGTTCGAAGCCCCTGCCGTGCGCCCGCAGGTGTCCATCTTCGATCTCGTCAACGCGGTCAACGGGATCCTGAAGCGCTTCGCCACCGCCGATACGCGCGACATCTTCGAGGACAAGTGGACCGTCAGCGAAAAGATCGAGGCCATCGCCACGCTCATCCGCGAGCGGCCCGCCGTGAAGTTCTCCGAGCTGTTTGCCGCGGCCACCAGTCGCACTGAAGTGGTCGTGACGTTCCTCGCGATGCTGGAATTGATCCGCCTCAAGCAGATCGTGATCGCGCAGCCCGAGGCTTTCGCGGAAATCGAAATTTCCCAAGCCCCGCCGCAACCGGCCACACCACCGCCGTCCGACGCTCCGCCCGCCGATGCTGCGGCCGCCGATCAACTCAACCTCCGCATGAATTAGCATGGAACTCAAAGCCATCATCGAGGCCGTCCTCTTCAACTCCCAGAAGCCGCTGAGTCCGAAAGAACTCCGCGACGTGCTCGCCCAGACCGCTGAGAACTCGGAGGAGCCGCTGGCCAAGTCGTTCAAGAAGACGAAGGACGAGGAACTCATCGCCGTGCTCGAAGCGCTCGCGCAGGAGCACGAGGCCGCCGCGCGCACTTTCCGCCTCGTGTGTGTCGCGGGCGCATGGCAATTCGTCAGCCAGCCCGAGTTCGCGCCGTGGATCAAGACGCTCGTCGGCGAGAAGTCCCGCCCCGGCCGCCTCTCGCAGCCCGCGCTGGAGACACTCGCGATCATCGCCTACCGCCAGCCGCTCACTCGCGCGGAGATCGAGCAGATTCGCGGCGTGGCCGTGGACGGCGTGATGCAGACTTTGCTGGAGCGCGGCATCGTGGAGCAGACCGGCCGCGCTGAAGTCGTGGGCCGCCCCGCGCTCTACGCCACCACACCCGCGTTCCTCGAATACTTCGGCCTGCGCGGCCTCGACGACCTCCCCGCCGCTGATGAGTTGCGGAAAATTCCCGTCAAGAAACCCGAGGCGCTCCTCACCGTGGAGCCGGGCCTCGCCACCGCGCCGCCGGAACAACTCGCAATGCCGGAAGTCGCGCCTCGCGAGACCGCCCCGCCGGACGTTGCTGCCTCGGAACCACGCACCGGCTCTGAACCGTCAGCGGAGCCACCGCGGGCTTGAGATTTCATGAGCATCCCCGAGCACCGCAAAGCCATTGACGCGCTCGACGCCAAGCTCGTCGCGCTGCTGAACGAGCGCACGAAGCATGTCCTCGGCATCGGCGACATTAAGCGCAAGGCCGGCGAGGAAATCTACGTCCCGTCCCGGGAGCGACAGGTCTTCCAGCGCGTCTGCAAGCAGAACGCCGGTCCCATTACCGACGCCTCGCTCCGTGCCATCTATCGTGAAATCATGTCCAGCGCGCTCGCGTTGGAGAAGTCCATGACCATTGCCTACCTCGGCCCGGAGGCGACCTTCACGCACCAAGCGGCGATCCAACGCTTCGGATCCAGCCTGCGCTACGCGGCGCAAAAGACCATCGCTGATGTCTTCAACGAGGTCGCCAAGGGCCGCGCCGACTACGGCGTCGTGCCCGTCGAGAACTCCACCGAGGGCGTCGTCACGCACACGCTGGACATGTTCGTGGACAGCGACCTGAAGATCGTTTCGCAAATCGTGCTGCCCATCTCGCACTGCCTCGTTAGCAAAGCCACGCGCGACGGCATCAAGAGACTCTACGTCCATCCGCAGTCGCTGGCGCAGTGCCGCGCGTGGGTTCACAAAAACCTAGCCGGCGCGGAAATCATCGAGACTTCCTCCAACGCCCGGAGCGCCGAACTCGCCGCGAAGGATCGCACCGCCGCCGCCATCGCCGGCCTGCTCGCCGCCGAGAAATACGGCGTGCCCGTGCTCGAGCACGACATCCAGGACAACGCCGCCAACGCCACCCGCTTCCTCGTGCTGGGCCGCAAGTGCAGTCCGCCCACCGGGCACGACCGCACCAGCCTCATGTTCAGCATCGCGGACGAAGTCGGGGCATTGCACCGCGCGCTCGCGCCGTTCCGCAAGTTCCGGCTCAACATGACCAAGATCGAGAGCCGGCCCAGCAAGCGCCGCGCATGGGAATACTTCTTCTTCGTGGACTGCGACGGCCACGCCAACGACACGAAGGTGGCCAAGGCCATCGCCCAGCTCGGCACGCAATGCAGTTTCGTGAAGGTGCTCGGCTCGTATCCCAACGCGGACTAGCTTCAACCGAGGGGGCAGGCGTCTCCGTGGCGACCGGCTCAAGTCGGGGCGAACACAACCGACATCACCGCATCCGACCCGATCCAGTTCAGGCAACCAAACTGCGGTTGTCGCAGGAACTGGCCCGAGCATACTCCAACGCCTGCGGAGGCAATGTGCCGCAGCGCTAACGTCTCCCACTGGCACGCCAGCCCGCAGCCCAGCGCCTTGCCGAGTGCTTCCCGCGCCGTCCACAGCAGCAACAACGCCGTCGCCGCCGGCAGCGAGGTCGCCTTCAACCAAGTTTCCTCTTCCGCCGACAGTGGCACGCCTTGCCGCACCGTCTCCGCGCGCTTCGCGTCAATCAGTTCCAAATCCAACCCAACTCGCTGCCCGACACCGAACGCCACCGCCACCCCGCGCCCGTTCACATGACTCAGGCTTACGCTCGGTGCCGGCGGCTTCCAGCCGCCGTGCGTCGCCCCCGTTGCCAGTGCCGGCGGCGTCTGCAAGTCGCCGACACGCACCACCGGTTCACCTCGGTCCCCATTGCCGATCTCAAACGCACGCAACCGACGCGCGAGTTCTCCTTCGGCTTCCTCGTCGGAGTAGCGATTCAGCGTAAGGGGGCCAGCGACCGCGAGCTTCCCCGCCATGCGGCCCAAGGTGAAACTTTCCCTCGGCGGCCCAAACTTGAATTCCGATGACCGCGCTTGTTCAGCCGGAGCAAGAAACGTCTCCGCTGGCAGCGAACGCAAATCCTCGGTTCCCGCGAACGCAAACCACACGGGCTCGACCAATCCCGGCAAGCACAACCGCACGGCGCGACCGACCAGCGGACGCTGATTAAAGAGGGTTGGCCAATCGGGCAACATCACACGCCTTGCCGCAGATGTTCTGCGAGCCGCCGCAATCCTTCTTCCGTCGTGATCCGTGGCGAATAACCGAAGTCGCGCTTGGCTGCTGTGATGTTGAACCAGTGCGCCGTGCTCATCTCGCGCACGACGAAGCGCGTGAGGCGCGGCTCGGCCTTGCTGCCGGTCACGCGGGCGATGCCCTCGAAAACCCACGCCAGAGCCATCGCGAGCGGCACCGGCACGCTGCGCGTCACGGGCGGCTGGCCGGCGGCGGCAAGCATTTGGTTAATCATTTCCCACAGCTCAATCGGCTCGCCGTTCGAGATGAAGTAAGCCTTGCCCGCGCAGGCGGAACCGGGCGTGAGCGCGTCCGCCGCTAGCAAATGCGCGTCCGCGGCGTTCTCGATGAACACGGTGTCCACGCGCTTGTGCTGGGTGCCAATGCGGCGGATTTGTCCGGCCTTCGAACGTGCGATGAGACGCGGCAAGAGGTGATTGTCGCCCGGCCCCCAGATCAAGTGAGGACGCAGCGCGACGGTCGCGAGCGTCGGCGAGTTGGCTTTGAGAACGAGTTGCTCGGCCAGCGCTTTGGTCTTCGGGTAATGCGCTTCAAAGTGCGTGGGATATGAGACCGATTCATCCACACCCTCCATGTCGGTGCCGTTGAAGACGACGCTGGGTGAACTGGTGTGGACGAGCCGCCGGATGCCGTGCGCACGGCACGCAGCGAGGACATTCTCGGTGCCGCGGACGGTCGCGCGGTGGTAATCCTCGTAAGGCCCGGCTAAGCCCGCCTTCGCCGCGACGTGGAGGAGGATGTCGCAACCCTTCGCCGCAGCGGAAACAACCGCCGCATCCGCCACATCGCCGCGCACGTGTTCCGCGCCGAGTTCGCGCAACGCTGGGTGCTCTTGCCGCGAAAGGCTCCGCACCACATCACCGCGCGCCCGCAGTGCCCGCACGATGGCGAGTCCGAGGAAACCTCCGCCGCCGGTGACGAGTGCGTTCATCCGAGTTGGTCCTCCGCCCATACGGCCAGTTTCTCGCGGAAGATTTTTGCGTTGTGCCGGATGTCCACCGGGAAAGCGGGATGAAACAAAACGGTGCGAATGCCCTCCGTATGCGGGAACTTGGCGGCCAACTCCAGCAGTTGCTCGCGTAAACGCACGTCGCTCGGCCCACGCACCAGTTCCTTCTCGATGCAGATTACCGGCTCCACTTCACCGTTGCGCTTCACGCCGACCAGTGCTGAGCGGAAGACCAGGGGATGCGTGTTGAAAATCGCTTCGCAGGGAATTGTGAAGAGCGTGCCGGTCTTGGTAACAACACGATGCGACTTGCGACCGCAAAACCATAGCCGCCCGTGCTCGTCGCGATAGCCAAGGTCGCCCATGCGGTGCAAGAAACCGCCGTCGGGCGTCGGGATTTTTGCCAGCGCGGTGGACTGCTCGCGGTTGAAGTAGGTGCGCGAAGCTTGCGGAGCGGACACGGCGATTTCCCCGATTTCACCGGGCGGCAGTTCGAGGCCGTCGGTCCACGTAGCAATCGGGTCGTCGGTGATGCGGATGATTTTGACGGTGAGGCCGGCGACGGGTTGGCCGACGCAGACACCTTTGCCCAACTCGGTTTGAGCGCGCGTCTCGCCGAGGATTTCGGCACTGCCGATATTCGCGACCGGCAGGCACTCCGTCGCGCCGTAGGGGGTGAAGACTTGCGCGCCGGGCGGGAGCATCGCGGCGAAGCGGGCGAGCGTCTTTGCTGGCACGGGCGCGCCAGCGGAGATGGCACGACGTAGCGAAGGTAGCTTCACGCCGTGCGTTTCGCCATGGCGGCCGAGGCGGTTGATGAGCGCAGGCGAGCCGAACATGTTCGTGACGCGAAAGCGTTCGATGGCGGCGATGAGCTTAACCGGGTCGGCCTGCGCGGGACGTGTAAAATCCATCTCGGGCAGCACTTCGGCCATGCCCAGCGCGGGGCCGAAGAGCGCGAAGAGCGGGAAGGTGGGCAGGTCAATTTCGCCGGGCTGGATGCCGTAGAGCTTGCGGAGTTGCTCGATTTGTGCGGCGAACATTTCGTGTGTGTAGAGGACGCCCTTGGGCACGCCGGTGCTGCCGCTGGTGAAGAGAATGGCGGCGGTGGAGCCGGAAGCGTTCGTTTCCATACCTTCGGTGTGAGCTGGCACGCTCGCATTACCGCCCACCATCCGCACTTCACTCAGCGTGTGCCCGCTCCAAAACCATTTTGCGCCGACTGTGACCGGAATGGAAATCGTCTTCCGTGCCCAGCCGAGCAGGACGCGCGCGGCGTGGGCTTTCGGAATGCCGATGAAGCCCGTCGGCTCGGCCTCGGCGAGGCAGTTGCCGAAGTTCTTCAGCCCGATGCCGGGGTCAATCAGCACCGGCACCGCACCAACACGGAAGAGCGCAAAGGTCAGCGCGAAGAAGTCGAGGTTCGGCGGCACCATCAGCGCCGTGCGCACGCCGCGCCGGATGCCGCTGCGCTCGAAGCCGCGCGCGAGACGGTCGCAGTCGGCGTTGAGTTTCCGAAAGGTGAGTTGATCGTAATGGAGCTGCCCGGCGCGGTCGCGGCGCGGCGCGAAAACGGCGGGCCGGTCCGGCTGCCGCTCCGCCATCACGGCGAGATGCGAGGCGATGTTCGATGTGACCACGCTCAGTCGGGAAAAAGCTGCAGCCACACAGTTTCGGGGCGGAACACAGATAATCCGAAGCCCGGCCTTTTCAATCTGTGCTCCGCCCCGAATCTGTGTGGCTGCTTCCCTTTTGTTGCTTCTCCACTCATCGGGTGGCAGTCACGGGATGCTTCGCGAAGAACTTCTTCACGAGCGCGAGGATTTCATCCGGCTTGTCTTCCAGCACGAGGTGGCTCGCGTCGGGGAAGCGGTGAACTTCGGCTTGGGGGAGAACGCGTTTCCACTCGACGAGGAAATGGTCGTCGAAGACCCAGTCCTTCGCGCCCCAGCAGATGAGCGTGGGTGTGCGCTGGAACAGCGCGAGCTTGCCCTGAACTTCGGTGACGAGCGCGTGCGTTGGGTGGTCGGGCGTGAGCGGGATGTCCTGCACGAAGCGGAGCTGCGCGAGGCGGCTCGCCTTCGCGGTGCTGGGCGCGAGGTAGGCGTCGCGCTCGACGGGCGTGAGCGTGCGCGTGGCCACGCCCCAGCGTGCGACGAGGCGCACGAAGAGTCCGGTCTTGCGGATGAGCAGCGCGTCGAGCGGCGTGTTGCGGCAGAGCCAGAGCGAGGGCGGAAGCTTCTTCGTCTTCGGCAGGTGGAAGGCTGCTGTGTTCAGCAACACGAGGCGCGCGATGCGGTGTGGGTTTCGCGCGGCCCAAGTCATGCCGATCATTCCACCCCAGTCGTGCAGCACGAGGGTGATTTTCTCCGGCAACTGCGCGTGCTTGATGAGCGCATCCAGGTCGGCGACGCGGCGCTACAAGGTGAACTGGTAGCGTGTGTCATCGGGCTTGTCGGACAGGCCGCAGCCGATGTGGTCGGGGACGACGGTGCGGCATTGCCCGCTCAGGCCGAGCACGAGTTTGCGATAGTAGAAGGACCACGTCGGGTTGCCGTGAACCATCACGACGGCTTCGCCCGCGCCCTCATCGAGGTAGTGCAGGCCAATGCCGTCGCGGTCGAGAAAGTGTCCGACGAAGGGGTAATG
>JBJTAU010000578.1:0-3754 GCA_046090965.1 Limisphaerales bacterium
GCTCGAAAACAAGAAGGCTGCCACGGACACCTACGCGCTGACCGACACCACCGTGCTGGCCTACTTGAAGGGTTCCATCCTGCCGACCTGCCCTGCTGGTGGCTCCTACACCGCGGGCACCACGATCTCCGGCAACCCCACGTGCAGCCTCTCGGCGAGCGGTCACACGCTCTAAGCTGAGTCTGCCTTCAACCGGCCTTGCGCCGGTCGGCGAAATTCCTCCACCGTCCCGGCTCGCGCCGGGGCGGTTTTTTATTTCACCAGAATGGTCTGATAGCGTCCCGGACCGACCGACGCGATGGTCAACTTGGCCCCCGTCTGGTCGGCGATGAACTGGAGGTAGGTGCGAGCCTTCGCGGGGAGGTCTTTCAACTTGCGAGCCTTGCTGGTGTCCACCTGCCAGCCGGGAAGTTCGGCATAGACGGGCTCGCACAGGGCGATGACCTCGATGTCGTTGGGAATGTGGTCGAACTTCACTTCGCCTACCCGATAGCCGGTGCAGACCTTGATGCTGGCCAACGAGTCGAGGCCATCGAGATTCGTCACGGCCAGCTCGTCAATGCCGTTGACCATGGCGGCGTGGCGTGTGGCTACGGCGTCGAACCAGCCGCAGCGGCGGGCGCGGCCCGTGGTGGAGCCGAACTCGCGGCCCATGCCGTGCAGGAGATCGGAAATCTCGGCGTTCTCCGTCGGCAGCGGCCCCTCGCCCACGCGCGTGGTGTAGGCCTTCATCACCCCCACGACCTTGTCCATCTTGTGCGGCGGCACGCCGGAACCGGTGCAAGCCCCGCCCGCCGTCGTGTTCGAGGACGTGACGTAGGGGTAAGTGCCGTGGTCAATGTCGAGGAACGTGCCTTGCGCGCCCTCGAAGAGAATGCCCTTCTTCGCGCGGGTGGCGTTGTGCAGATAGTGAACGGTGTTCGCGACGTGCGGCCGCAGGATGTCGGCGGCGGCCGAATACTCGGCGAGGATCTTCTTGAAGCTCACCGGTTTTGCGCCCAGGCCCTTGAGATGGGCGTTGGCGTCCTGCACGCGGGCCTTGAGCTTGGCCTCAAAGCGCTCGGGGCTGATGAGGTCGGATACACGCAGACCGACGCGCGCGGCCTTGTCGCCATAGCACGGGCCGATGCCGCGCTTGGTGGTGCCGATCTTGCCCTTGCCCTTGGCCAACTCGCGCGCACCGTCCAGCTCGCGATGATAGGGGAAGACAACGTGGGCCGTCTCCGAGATGAGCAGGTTGTCCGGCGTGACCTTCACGCCGAGCTGCTCCAGGCCGGCGAGCTCCTTGACCAGGCCGACGGGATCGAGCACGACGCCGTTGCCGATGACGCAGGTCTTGCCCGGCCGCAGGATGCCCGAGGGGATGAGGTGCAGGACAAACTTCTGCCCGCCCACGATGACGGTGTGGCCGGCGTTGTTACCGCCGGCGTAGCGGACGACGATGTCCGCCTGCTCGGTGAGCACGTCAATGATCTTGCCCTTGCCTTCGTCGCCCCACTGGGCGCCGACGAGAATCGTGTTGGCCATAAAAGCTATCGGCGGTCAGCAAACTGCGGTCAGCGCTGGGCGGGGCTGAATGCTGACCGCCGACTGCTGACCGCTCCCGAGCAATAAAAAACCCCGAATCGTAAATTCGGGGCGAACCACTCGGTATTTACGCGCGGACGGTAGGAAAGCCGGACGGCGGAAGTCAATGACACTTTCGGGGCTTTTCCGGGGCCAGGTCCGCGCTATTCCAAGGCGATCTGCCCGCTGACGACGCGCGCGTAGTAGCCGCCCTTGGTCACCAGTTCGTCGTGGGAGCCGCTCTCGCTCAGGCGGCCGTCCTCCAGCACGAGGATCTGGCCCACGTCCCGGATGGTTGAGAGACGGTGGGCGACCATGAGCGTGGTGCGGCCGCGCATGAGGCGCTTGAGACTCTCGACCACGAGCGCCTCGCTTTCGGCGTCGAGCGCGCTGGTCGGTTCGTCGAGCAGGAGGATGGGCGCGTCCTTGAGGAAAGCGCGGGCCAAGTTAAGGCGCTGGCGTTCGCCGACACTCAGGCGGGCCGCGCCATCGCCGACGACGGTGTCGTATTTCTGCGGCAGCTTCTCGATGTAGCCGTGCGCGTTGGCGGCCTTCGCGGCGGCCTCGATCTCCGCACGCGTCGCGCCGGGGCGGCCGTAGGCGATGTTCTCCGCGATGGTCGTGGGCAGCAGAATCGGCTCCTGCAACACGATGGCCACGTGCGCCCGCAGGTCGCGCACGCGCAACGCCCGCAGGTCCGCGCCATCGAACCGCACCGCACCGCCGGTGGGGTCGAAGAAGCGCGGGACGAGGTTGAGCAACGTGGTTTTGCCCACGCCGCTTGGCCCGATGAGCGCCGCCGACTGACCCGGCGCGAGCGTGAAGGAGACGCCGCGCAGAATCTCGCGGTCAGCGGAGTAGCGGAAGGAGACGGAGTCGAAGGCGAGTTCGCCTTGGAGTTCCAATGCGTGATGCGTGGTGCATGGTGCGTGAGTGGGAGCCGGGACCGTCTCGGACTTGGTCACGTTCCACGCACCACGCACCACGGCCCTCGCCTCCGGCGCGTCCTTCACTTCCTCCGGCTCGTTGAGAATTTCGAAGACGCGCTTCGCGCCGACGCTGGCGTTGCTGACAGTCGCACCGACATGAGAAAGCTGATTGAGCGGCTCGTAGAACTGCGCGAGGTAGGTGAGGAAGACGAGGAGTTCGCCGGTGGTGAGTGTCCCTTCGATGACTTGTCCCGCACCGAGCCAGAGGATGCCCGCCGCGCCGAGGCCGAGCACGGCCGTGACGGCGCACCAGTAGGCGACTTCCCAGCCGTGCTGCGAGAGACGGTGGCGGTGCGCCTCCTCGGTGTGCGTGCCGAAGCGCGCGGCCTCGTGTTCCTCGCGCGTGTAACTCTGCACGAGCGGCAGCGCGGCGATGTTCTGCTGCACGAGCGAAGTCACCTGGCTGTCCGCCTGCTGGGCGGTCGCGCCTTGTTCCATCATGCGCCGGCCAAACGCGCGGATGACGAGCAGCAGCAGCGGCACGGTGCCCAGCGCGACGAGCGCGAGCAGCGCGTTGAGCCGGAACATGACGACCACCATCAGCACGAAGGCCAGCGCCGCGCCGGCGGTGGTCATCAAGCCCTGTTGGAAAAGCGTCTGGAACGAGTAGGTGTCCCACGCGGCGCGATGGATGAGGTCGCCGGTGTTGTGCCCGTGATGAAAGCGGAGCGAGAGCCGTTGCAGCTTCTCGAAGACTTCATTGCGCACGCGCCGCAGCCCACGGAGGCCGATGCCGATGGCGACGTAGTTTTGCAGCGCGTTGAGGACGCCTTGCAGCAGCGTGACGGCGAGCAGACTGAGCGCGAAGGGGAAGGCCGTGACGATGACCGCGACGGCAAGGGGGCTGCCGGAACCCCTATCCGCAGCGTGCGTCAGCAGGTCAATGACAGCGGCGACCGGCCACGGCTTGAGCAAGTTCGCGCCGATGCCCGCGAGCATGAGCGCAAAGACGGCGACGAGCCGCGCGCGGTCGGGGCGGAAGAATCGCAGGGCGCGGAGCAGCGTGGTCACGGGCATGAGGAGCTCGGAGGAACCCACCCGCACTCAATACTTCTTCGAGAACTTCTTGCGGGATTCATCGTCGTCAGCGACAGGCGCGCTGGCCGGGGCCGCCGGGACCGGAGCGCTGGCCGCGACGGCGGGGGCCGGGGCTTTCGCGCCTTGCTCCGCCTGCTCGATGGCGGCGACGAAGGCCATGC
>JBJTAU010000579.1:0-3331 GCA_046090965.1 Limisphaerales bacterium
TCGGCCGATACCAGCCCCTCCGCCACAGCCGCGAGTTCGACCTCTTGGACTAGTGGAAGTACGACCCGGCGGGCCGGCAGACAGAGTGAAAGGTAAGCGGACGAGCAGGGCGGAGCGCGGGAGGACGAACCGGCTTGCCCCACTTTCCTACTCTCCATGAATCTCTGCGACCTTCCCGTCTCTGCGGTGCAGATTCCGGGGCTGGCGCCGCAGAGACGGGAAGGTCGCAGAGGCCGAAGTTCAAGGGCTGCAACTGCGGGATACAGACCGTGAATTCTCTCCCCCCGCACACTTGCTCGTCCGCGCTCCCTTACGTCTGCGCCAACAGGCGGTCCACTTGCGCCAGCGTCACCTCCGGGCTGCCTTCGGTCCAGAGCACAACATCCGCCAGCGTCATCTTCTTCTCCGTGGGCCATTGCGAGGCGATCCGCTGCTGGATCTGCTCCGCCGACCAACCCCGCGTCGTGAGCCGCTGCTGCTGGGACGCCGCCGAGCACGCCACGCAGACGACCTTGTCGAACGACTTGGCCGCATTGGTCTCGAACAGCAGCGGGATCACCACCACCCCCAGCCGCACGCCCGTGCTGCGCCACTCCTCCACCTGCGCCTGCCACAACGCGCGGATGCGCGGGTGCAGGATGGCCTCGAGCTGCTTGCGGGACATGTCACTGGCGAAGACCCGCCGCGCCAGCTCCTCGCGCCGCAGTGCGCCGTCCGGCCCCAGCACCGCCGCGCCGAACATTTCCTGGATCGCGGCCAGCGCCGGCTGGCCCGGCTCGACGACCTTGCGGGCCAGCACATCGGTATCGACCACCGGGATGCCGCGCTGCTGGAGCAACTGGGCCACCGTGCTCTTGCCCATGCCGATGCCGCCGGTCAGCCCGAAAACTTTCGTCGGAATCACAGCCGGAAACTATCGGCACCCCGCGCGTCGGCGCGAGCAAGAAGTTGGGTTGGACAGAAACCGTGGGGCCGAAGTCGCCGACCTTGATTGGGTTCGAGGAACGGCTTCGAAAAAGCAAAAGGCCGGCGAGTGAGCCGGCCCTTGCGCGGAGTTGAGTGACGGGGAAAGCCTACTTCATCTGGGAGAGCAGCTCGTCGTTGGTCTTGAACTTCTTGAGGGCGTTGGTGAGCGTCTCCATGGCCTCAACAGGGTTGAGGTCAACCATCATGCGGCGCAGTTTCCGGATGGCGTCGAGGTGCTTCACGGGGAACAGCTTCTCCTCCTTGCGCGTGCCGCTCTTGGGGATGTCAATTGCCGGGTAGAGGCGGCGGTCGGAGAGTTTGCGATCGAGCACGAGCTCCATGTTTCCGGTGCCCTTGAACTCCTGGAAGATCAGCTCGTCCATTCGGCTGCCGGTATCCACCAGGGCGGTGGCTAGGATAGTGAGGGAGCCGCCGTCCTCGATCTTGCGGGCGGAGGCGAACATCTTGCGGGGGATCTCCAGCGCGCGGGCGTCCACGCCGCCGGTCATGGTGCGGCCGGAGCCGCCGTGGACGGAGTTGTAGGCGCGGGCGACGCGGGTGAGGGAGTCGAGCAGGACGACGGCGTCCTTGCCGCCCTCGACCATGCGGCGGCAGCGTTCGATCATGAAGCGGCTCAGTCGCACGTGCGTTTCGAGATCCATGTCGTTGGAACTGGCCACGACCTCGGCCTTCACGCTGCGCTGGAAGTCGGTGACTTCCTCGGGGCGCTCGTCAATGAGCAGCACCTTGACGAAGACGTCGGGGTGGTTGGTGGTGATGGCGTTGGATATCTGCTTCAGGATGGTCGTCTTGCCCGTGCGGGGAGGCGCGACGATGATGCCGCGCGTGCCCTTGCCGATGGGGGTGACGAGGTCAATGACGCGGGTCTCGAAGATGTCGGAGGTGGTCTCGAGGCGGAACTTGTCCACGGGGTCAATGGACGTGAGGTTCTCGAAACGGGACTGCTTGGTGTAGTCGTTGAACGGCAGGCCGCTGACGTTGAGCACCTCGCGGAGCTGCGGGCTGGAGCCGCGGTGGGGCGGCTGGAGGCGGCCCTCGACGAGGCAGCCTTCGCGAAGGAAGTTCTTCTTGATGCAGTCAGGCGTGACAAAGAGGTCGGTGGGTTTGGGCTGAAACGTGTTCTCGATGGAGCGGAGGAAGCCGAAACCCTTCTCGGCGATTTCGAGGAAGCCGGAGCCGATCTCCGGGGTCTTGTGCTGGTGCTGGTTTTGGTTCTGTGGCTGCTGATGCTCTGGTCTGCTCATATTGGGCGTCGGTGGCAACGAATCCTGAAGCCGGGCAACTACATTGTGTGCCTGAGCCTTATGGCCCCGGTAAACGGAAGACTTCTCAGTCTGCTCTCAGGAAAACCGCGCCCGGCGTGAATGCCGAAGTTTGGCGCTGGTTGGTTGCAACGGGACGGAGTAGATACCGCCTCGCCCGACGGATGCAACAGTTATTTTGACGTTGCCCAGCACAGCAAAACCACGCCGGGGCCGGGAGACGAACGTCGAGATGGGCTCGTGACCCGCTCAGGCTACTTGCCGAAGCACATCAGATGTTTCTCGGTGCGGAGGTAGATGCGGCCGTCCACGATGGCGGGAGTGGCCATGACTGTTTCACCCATTTCGTTTCGAGCCAACACTTCCAGCGTGTTGCTGCCGGTGAAGACGGTCACGGTGCCCTTCTGCGAGATCGCATACACGTTGCCGTCGGCGGCAATGAGGCTGGAGTAGTAATCACCCAGCGCGCCGAGCCGTTCGTCGCGGTAGATGGGCTCGCCGGTCTTTGCGTCGTAGCAGGTGGCCATGCCGCCGCTGCGGACGGTGTAAACGCGGCCTTGATGATAGAGCGGCGAAGCCACGTAGGGCAGGCTGCGGTTGTGCTTCCACGCGATCAGGGACGGCGCAAGGTCGCCGCGCCCGCCGGGCTTCACGGCGAAAATGGCGTTCTCCGCCTGCACGAACTGGTCGGCCATGCCTTCGTATTCGGCCTTCGTCACCTGGCCGTCCTTGTCGAGGTCGAACTGGCTGAAGCGGTCCTTGAACGGGCCGGTGGGGAACTCGTCCTTGCTGAGGAGGCCATCCTTGTTCTTGTCATACTGCGCGAGGAACTCGGCGTGCGGCGGGAGCGTGAGGCGGTCGCCCGCGTCGCCGCCGATGTTCCAACTCGCGATGAAGAGCAGGCCGTCGCCGGCGGTGGGCGAGGCGTTCGCCACGCGCGCCATGCCGCGGGAAGTCCAGCGCAACGCGCCGGTCGTGGGGTCGTAGGCGGAAAGCTTGAGCGAGCCGTTCACGATGAGTTCCTCGATGCCGTCGTGCCGCCAGACGAAGGGCGTGGCGAAACCGCGCCGATGGTCGGGACG
>JBJTAU010000580.1:0-4668 GCA_046090965.1 Limisphaerales bacterium
GTTGAGCCGGCTGGGGCGGAAGGTGTTTGCGGGTAGCGATGTCCGGTTGGTCGTGGTCGCCGTGGACCCGCCCGGCTACCGCTGGCAGGAGTGGTGGCGGCATGACCGTGGCGTGCTGGCCTTCCAAAACGAGCTGATCAAGAGCGCGCTCTATGTCTTCAGGTAATCCGAACCCGACGCCGGGTGCGGATCCCGCTCCCGGGTCTCGACGGCGCGGGTTCCGCCGCCTGCTGCTGGGTGCCTTTCTGACCATCGTCGCCGCGGGATTGTTGCACCGGCCGCTGCTGCGGGGCCTCGCCTGGGCCTGGGTGATTGAGGGTGAAGCCGGCGACGCCGATGCCATCGTCATGAGCACTGGTGTGCGCGACCACATGTTCGAGCAGTGCCTCGCCTGGTATCGCGCGGGGCGGGCACCGCGGCTGGTGCTTACGGACGCCGAGTTGAGCCAGACGGATCGCGCGGGCATCACCGCGCCCATGCGCACCGTTAGGTTGCGGCAGCTGCTGGACGCCGGCGTTCCGGCGCAGGCGGTGACCCTCGTGGGTCACGAGCTGACCTGCTTGCATGAGGAATTTGCCGCCCTTGGCGACTGGGCGCGGAGCAACCACGTCCACCGGGTGCTGCTGCCCACCGACCCCTTCGCCACGCGGCGCGTGGTCTGGCTCAGCCGGCGGATGCTGGAGCCAGCGGGCGTGCAGGCGCGCATCGTCCCGCTGCCTGTCCCGGACTACACGGTCGAGGCCTGGTGGCGCAAGGAGGCGGGGTTGATCGCCTTTGAGAATGAATGGGTGCTGCTGCCCTTTTACTGGGCGCGCTACTGACGCACTGGAGAAGGCCCTGCATGGCGGAAGCCGAATCATCCAAGCCAGTCGAACTGGTCATCGAGCCGGGCCACGTGGAACGCGAGTATTGGCGCGACCTGTGGCGCTACCGCGAACTGTTCTACTTCCTGGCGTGGCGGGACATCCTGGTGCGCTACAAGCAGACGGCCATCGGCGTGGCGTGGGCGGTGATCCGGCCGTTTGTGACCGTGGTGGTGGTCACGCTGGTGTTGAACCGCATCGCCAAGCTGGAGTCCCCGGGCGGCGTGCCCTACGCGCTCTTCGTCTGTGCGGCCATGCTGCCGTGGCAGTTCTTCGCGGCGGCCTTGTCCGAGTCCAGCAACAGCCTCGTGAGCAACGCCAACCTCATTGCCAAGGTCTATTTCCCACGCCTGATCGTGCCGGCTGGTTCGGTGATCACAAGCCTCGTGGACTTTCTGATCACGCTGGGCATGCTCGGGATGCTGATGCTCTGGCACGGATTCCTGCCCGACTGGCGGGTGCTCGCGCTGCCGCTGTTTCTGGCCGTGGCGTTTGCGGCGGCACTGGGCACGGGACTGTGGCTCTGTGCTTTGAACGTCAAATACCGGGACTTCCGCTACGTGGTGCCGTTCATCGTTCAGTTTGGTCTCTACATTTCCCCGGTCGGCTTCAGCAGCGACAAGGTGCCGCCTTACCTGCGCTGGCTGTATGATCTGAACCCGATGGTGGGCGTGATTGACGGTTTCCGCTGGGCGTGTCTGAAGGGCGCGGCCCCGCTCGACCTGGGCAGCCAGCTTTGCTCGTTGGTGGTCACCGCGGTGCTGTGCGGCTTCGGCCTTTGGTATTTTCGCCGGACGGAGAAGACCTTCTCGGATGTGATTTAGCCGGCGGCACGCCGGCTTGTTTCCAAATGTCGGAGCCTATCATCACGGTCGAGCATCTGGGCAAAAAGTATCGGCTTCGGCACGAGGCCCGCGAGCGATATGCCTCGCTGCGGGACGTGCTCACGGACCAGGTGAAGGGCTTTTTCGGAAATCAAAAACCGAAACCCAAAATCCGGAACTCAGAGGAGGATTTCTGGGCGTTCAACGATGTCTCCTTCGAGATCAAGCGGGGTGAGACCGTCGGCATCATCGGACGTAACGGCGCGGGGAAAAGCACGCTGCTCAAGATCCTCAGCCGCATCACGGAGCCGACCACAGGGCGCGTGCGTTTGCGGGGCAAGGTGGCCAGCCTGCTGGAGGTGGGCACGGGCTTTCACCCCGAGTTGACGGGGCGAGAAAACATCTTCCTGAACGGTGCGATCCTCGGGATGCCGCAGGTGGAGATCCGCCGGAAGTTCGACGAGATCGTGGCGTTTGCGGAGGTGGAGAAGTTTCTGGACACGCCGGTGAAGCGCTACAGCAGCGGCATGTATGTGCGGCTGGCCTTCGCGGTGGCGGCGCACCTGGAGCCGGAAATCCTGATCGTGGACGAAGTGCTGGCGGTGGGGGACGCGCAGTTCCAGAAGAAATGCCTGGGCAAGATGTCCGAGGTTTCCACACGGGAGGGCCGCACTGTCCTGTTCGTCTCGCACAGCATGCCCACGGTGATGCGGTTGTGCCAGCGGGCCATTCTGATGAGCGACGGGGCCAAGGTGCAGGACGGCTCCTGTGCGGAGGTGGCGCATTGCTACATGAACGACGGCAAGTTTACCGGGGCCGAGCGAGCCTGGCCGGACCTCGCAAAAGCCCCGGGCAACGAGTTCGCCCGGCTGCTGGGCATCCGCGTCCGCGACCAGGACGGGCGGGTCGCCTCCTCCATCGAGATCACTTGTCCCGTTACGCTGGAGATGGATTATCAAGTCCTGCAGCCTGGCCGGGTGCTGATCCCGAACCTCCACCTCTACAACGAGGATGGTGCGTGCGTGTTCATCACCGGCGACCCATCCCCCGCCTCGCGTCGTCAGGCCAAGCCGCCCGGTCGGTATCGCAGCCGCGTCGAGATCCCCGGCAACTTCCTTTCCGAGGGCGGTCACTACGTCTCGGCGGCCTTGAGCACCGTCAACCCGGTCATCGTTCACTTCTGGGAGCGTGACGCGGTCGTGTTCCATGTGCATGACGACGCCGGCGGGGAATCGGTCCGCGGCGATTACGTCGGCCCTTATCCCGGGGCTGTCCGGCCCAAGCTGCCGTGGGTCACCGAACTGCGTGAACCGATGGAAACCTGCCTCCTCCAATCATGAAAGTCGTCATCCTCTGCGGCGGTCTGGGCACGCGCCTGCGCGAAGAGACCGAGTATCGGCCCAAGCCCATGGTGCCCGTCGGCGGGCGGCCCATCCTCTGGCACATCATGAAGCTCTACGCCCATCACGGGCACAAGGAGTTCATCCTCTGCCTCGGCTACAAGGGCGAGGTCATCAAGGACTACTTCCGCAACTACCACTGGAACACCAGCGACGTGACGCTCAAGCTCGGGCGCAACCCGCAGATCCGTTATCACAACACCCACGATGAGGAGGACTGGACGGTCACCTTGCTCGATACCGGGGCGGAGACGCAAACCGGCGGACGTCTGCGCCGCGCGCTCGCCCACGTGCCGGACGACACCTTCCTGTTCACCTATGGCGACGGCCTGACTGACAGCGACATCAGCGCCTCCATCCGCTTCCACCAGCAGCACGGGAAGCTGGCCACCGTCACGGCGGTCAAGCCCAGCGGCCGCTTCGGCGAGCTGGCAATGGACGGCCACACCATCACCGGCTTCAACGAGAAGCCGGAACAGGAAAGCACCTTCGTCAACGGCGGCTTCTTCGTCCTGAACCGCCGGATCGCCGAATACCTCGACCACGACGCGTGTGTGTTCGAGCGCGCTCCCTTGGAGCGGCTGGCGCGCGAGGGCAACCTCCAGGCCTACCAGCATCACGGCTTCTGGCAGTGCATGGACACCTACCGCGAGCAGCAGATGCTCGAGAAGCTCTACCTCAGCGGCCAGGCGCCGTGGAAAGTCTGGTGAGCGCCCCGTTCCTCAACCGCTACGCCGGCCGGCGCGTGTTCGTCACCGGCCACACCGGCTTCAAGGGAAGCTGGCTCTCGCTCTGGCTGCACCACGTCGGCGCGCACGTCACGGGCTTCAGCCTGCCGGCCGTCTCGCCCGGCCTGCATGAAGTCATCCGGGAAAAAACCTTCACGACGGAATTCTCCGGTGACATCCGCGACTCGCGCGCGCTCAGAGAAGCCGTGCGGACCGCACAACCCGACTTCGTCTTCCACCTCGCCGCGCAGGCGCTCGTGCGCTGCTCCTACGCGGAACCGGTCGAGACCTTCGAGGTCAACGCCCTCGGCACCGTGCGCTTGCTCGAAGCTGTGCGTGCTGCCGGCCTGGCGTGCCCGGTCATCGTCGTGACCAGCGACAAGTGCTACGAGAATCGCGGCTGGGAATGGGGCTACCGCGAGAATGACCCGCTTGGCGGGCACGATGTTTACTCGATGAGCAAGGCCGCCACGGAACTCGTCGTGCAGTCCTGGCGGCGCTGTTTCTTCCAAATCGACGCGCGCCTCGGCCCGCTCGCCACCGTGCGCGCCGGCAACGTCATCGGTGGTGGTGACTACGCGGCGGACCGTATCGTGCCCGACTGCGTGCGCGCGCTGCGGGCCGGCCAGCCCATCGCGGTGCGCAACCCGCACGCGACGCGTCCGTGGCAGCACGTCCTCGACTGCCTCAGCGGTTATCTCTGGCTCGGGGCAATGCTGGCCGCGCCAGAGCGCGAGGCCCGGCTCGCGGACGCCTTCAACTTCGGCCCCGACGCTCGCTCGAACCAGCCCGTCGCCGCGCTCGTCACCGAGCTGCTCCGGCACTGGCCCGGCGAATGGCGCGACGAGTCCCG